>NZ_JBHXNP010000024.1:0-94480 GCF_042719495.1 Streptomyces sp. NPDC058525 | reverse complement strand
CCGGTGCACACACCGGTCCCCTCCCGACCGGCCCCGTCCCCAATGCCTGCGTACGGTGATGGAGTGCAGATGATCGACCCAGCCCGCCAGTGGCTGCGGGACCGGCCCGGGCTGCGGGACCTCACCGTGGCGCTGGCCTGCTTCGTCCTGGCCGGCCCGGTGACGGCTGTGGTCTCCGGTGAGTGGCATGACGCTCTCGGCCAGCGCCTCGCGCTGCTCACTCTGTCCTGCCTGCCGCTGACCGTCATGCGACTGTGGCCGCGCGCGGTCCTGGCCGCCACCACAGCCGCGGACGCGTGCCGGGTGGCGCTCGTCCCGCTCGGCGGGCCGACACTCGCCACGGCGTTCGCGCTGTACGCCTTTGCGCTGCGCACCGACCGGCGCACCGCATGGTCTACCGGAGTGCTGGTCGCCGCTGTCATCACCGCCGCAGGTCTGGTCTTCGCGCCGCACGAGGGAAGCCGTCCCGAGTTGCTCGGTCGCATCGCCTTCAATCTGCTGGCCGTCGCTCTGGGGGACGCCACCCGCAGCCGCCGCGAGCTGATCTCCTCCGCCATGCGACGGGCTGACCGCGCGGAGCGCACCCGCGAAGAGGAGGCGCGGCGCCAGGTCACCGAGGAGCGCGTACGGATCGCCCGTGAACTGCACGATGTGGTGGCGCACCACATCACCCTGGTCAACGCACAGGCCGGCGTCGCTCACCACCTGATGCGCACCGACCCCGAGCACGCGTACCAGGCGCTGGAACGCATCCGCGACACCAGCCGTACCGCCCTGGACGAACTGCGTGCCACCGTGGGACTCCTGCGGGTCGGCGACGAACCGGACGACCTTCCCCGGGTTCCTGCCCCCTCGCTGGCCGGCCTGGATGCGCTGCTCGACTCGTTCCGGCACACCGGCCTGCCCGTTGAACTCTCCGTGGCCGGGGACGCGGCCGAGCTGTTGCCGATGACTGAGGTGACGGCCTACCGGATCATCCAAGAGGCCTTGACCAACACCCACAAGCACGCGGGGCCGGCCACCGCGCAGGTGGCCCTTGACTTCCGAGCCGACACCCTGCGGGTCACGATCACCGACGACGGCCGCGGCGTGCGCGGGACTGGGGCGCTGCCCGAATCGGGGATGCTACCGGCAGTGGGGCACGGAATGATCGGGATGCGCGAGCGGGCCAAGGCGGCCGGCGGCACCCTGACTGCCTGTCCGCAGCCGGCCGGAGGCTTCCGTGTCCTTGCCGAACTGCCGCTGCACTACGGCCGAAATGGTCTGTCATGAAGGTCAGGGAACTACGCGACGATGACGGATCCGGTCCGCACGCGCCCAGGAACGCCGCAACACCCGCAGGAGAGAGCAGAATGGGACACAGCATGATCGGGAGGTCCGACCGGGCCCAAGCCGTCGGCGGCACCCTCATTGCGAGCCGCCATGGCGAGGACCGCTTCCGCGGCCTCGACTCCCTCCCTCGCGCAGCTTCCGGAAAGGCTGACGGTGACGATCCGGGTACTCCTTGCAGACGACCAGGCGCTGCTGCGCGGCACCTTCAAACTCTTGGTGGACTCCGCCCCGGACATGGTGGTGGTGGGCGAAGCCGGCAGCGGGCGCGAGGCGGTCGCCATGACCCGCAGTACCCGCCCCGACCTTGTCGTGATGGACATCCGGATGCCCGATATGGATGGACTCGCCGCCACCCAGATGATCACGGCGGACGAGAGCCTGTCGTACGTCCACGTACTCGTTCTGACCACCTTCGTGAACGACGAGTATGTCGCGGAGGCGCTGCGCGCAGGCGCCGGCGGGTTCCTTGGCAAGGGCGCCGATCCTGAAGAGCTCCTCCACGCGATCCGAGTGGTCGCGCGGGGCGACGCACTGCTGTCTCCCGACGCGACCAAGGCGCTCATCTCCCGATTCCTGGCCCCCTCGCCCCCAGCGCCCGAGGCGGTCGACTTGCTGGAGCGACTCACGCCCCGCGAGCGCGAAGTCGTCACCCTGGTGGCGAAGGGACTCTCCAACGACGAGGTCGCCAGCCTGCTCTTCGTCACTCCTCATACCGCCAAAACGCACCTCTACCGGGCCATGGCCAAACTGGGCGCCCGTGACCGGGCCCAAGCGGTCATCTTCGCCTACGAGGCCGGACTGGTTCAGCCAGCCGGCAAGAGACCATGACGCCACGAAGTCCCGGGGCATGAACGGGTCGTGTTGTCCGGGGCCTCGCCTACCCTGCCAAGCATGAGCCTGAGGTACACCGTGCTCCCCCGCTGGGTCGCTCTTCGTCCTCACAGGTGAGCCGCAGGTTCGCTGATTCCTTGGTCAGGTAGAGGGGTCCGGCTTCAGCTGGAAGGCGAGTTCGTAGGTGTTGGCGTCGGCGGATTCTGCGATTCCCGCCAGTCGGGCCAGGGCTTGGGGGAAGCCCGGCGGGTGGTGAGCCGTGTCGAAGTCGTCCTGGCTCTCCCACACAGTGACGTTCGCTACGCGGGACCCGTCCAGGCTCCGGTAGAGGAACGCGTTCCGGACTCCGGGGTGGCCCGGGGACGCCACGTCGTCGGTGATGGTCTGGCCCATCACCTCGACGAGCTTGTCCTGCTTGTCAGGAGTGACGGTGAAGAGGTTGATCGCCACGAAAGGGGTCACGTGTGCTCCTGTGGGGTGCGGCCGAGGAGGCGGGTGAGGGCGGTACGGAATCGGGTCAGGGGCTCGTCGTCGGAGGACGGGCTGGTCCATGCGATGAAGCCGTCCGGCCGCAGCAGGGTGGCGCCGGTGGGGGTGAGGCCGAAGGCCTGGGCCCAGGCGTCGTCGGGATCGCCGAGGTCCTGGCCGGGCCCGATCCGGTGCAGGGTGACGGGCAATGCCAGGTCCGCCGCGATCGCCACGGCGGCCTCGGCCCAGTCCGCCTGTAGCGCGGCCAGCAGCGTGAAGCCGTAGCCGGGGAGATCGATGGTGGACACCGGCCGGCTGGCCTGCTCCAGGACGACGTGGGGTGCTCGGGTGCCCGGCCGCCCGGACGGCCGCAGGGGGTTCTCGACCGGGGCCGGGTCAGGCAGGCTGGGGACCAGCGGCTCCACCGTCTCGGCCGACGGCCCGCCGGACACCGCCGCGGAGCGGTAGCAGTACCCCAGGACGACCTCGGGGAATGCGATCTCCGGACCCGGGGGCAGCGGGGTGTTCGGCGCTACGTCCTGGAGCATGGAGCGGAAGGCGTAGCCGACGACGAGATCGGCCGCCGAGCGTCTCTCAATGTCGTAGGTGTCCAGAAGGGCGTCCATGGCCTGCCCGTGATGGACCGCCGCGAGTTTCCAGGCCAGGTTGTGTACGTCCTGCACGCCGGTGTTGGCGCCAAGCCCGCCCCACGGTCCGTTGACATGGGCCGCGTCGCCGGCCAGGAAGACCCGGCCCGAGCGGTACCGGTCCGCCACCCGCGCGGCGATCTCCCAGGGCAGCACCCCGACGATCTCGGCGTCCAGGTCGGCCTGCCCCACGCCGGTGCGGATGATCTCCAGGCATCGCGCCGGAGTGAAGTCCTCGACCCGCTCGCCGTGCTCCGGGTCGTAGGGCGCGCTGAGCTGCCACATGCCCTTGTCGATATCACGGCGGACGAGATGGCCTCCGACGCTGTCGAGGAAAGCGGCGAACACCTTCCGTCCGGGCGTGACCGAGCTCAAGTCCGCCCGGAAGTAGAGAGCCATGCGGTGGGAGAGGTGGCCGGGCCCGTGGCTGGTGATTCCCAGCCGCTGCCGGACGGGACTGCCGGCTCCGTCCGCGGCGATCACGTAGGACGCCCGGACGGTCGACTCCTCACCGGTCGTCCGGTCTCGCAGCCGGGCCACGACACCGTCGGGCCCGTCGTCGAAACCGGCCAGCTCGGTATGGAAGCGCATCTGGGCGCCGAGGTGTTCGGCGTGACGGCGGACGATCGGCTCCACCCGGTCCTGGTCGGCCAGGCACATGGAGGTCGGGCTGAGCTGCTGCGGCACCGCCCCGCTCGCGGTGTTCATCCACACGAGATCCGGGTCGGCCAGTGTCCGGCCCTTGCCCAGCAGGCCGCTCTTATCCTCCCGCTCGGCGATGGCCAGCAGGTCGCGTTCAAGGGCCGACGCGACGCTGCGGTACAGCTCCATGGTGCGGACGTTGATACCGCGGAACCGCGGATAGACCGATGTGCCCTCGTGCCGCTCGACCAGGATGCACGGGACGCTGCGATGGGCGAGGAACAGGGCGCACGACAGTCCGACGATGCCACCGCCGACGATCAGCACGGGCGAAGACTCACTGCTTCCTGAGCGCATGGTGAAGAAAACTACCGGGCGCGACGGAACCCGTTCGGGAGGCGCACGGCGTGTGCGAGTCACGACCCACCGCACCCGGGCCGGCCATCAGCGGGCCGCGGGCGAGCCGTCGGGGCCGGGGATCTTTTCTCCCGGTCAGTGAGGTGTCCGCATCAGTCACGGCCCACGGCACTCCCCGCGTTCTCGGCTCCAGGTGAGTTGAAATTGACCTGACTACCAGGTCGTTTTCACATCAGCCCCAGCTGTATCCCACGGTGCGTCGGTAGCTTCGAGTCGAATCCATCCCGCCCCATGAGTCGTCCCCCCTTGTCTTCTGGCAAGGGGCGTGATCGGCCAGGTTTGCAAGGGACTTCGCACGTGAGCCAAGAAGAACCTCTTCGGGTCGTCGTGGTCGCCGACTCGGACACCCGCTGGAAGTGGGGCGCATCCGTCGCGCTCCAGATCGCCCCGGACCATGCCCTGGACGCGTACTTCTTGCGGACCCGGGCAACGCCCACCGAACGTCAGCTCGCCGAGATCGGCGTCGTCCCGGACAGCCGGCGGGACGTGAGCACCATCGAGCTTCTGGACGACGAGAGGCTGGTATCCGCTGATCTCCTCGTGCTGGCCACCGCGGGCGGCACCACACTGTCGATCCTGCATTGTCTGGGACTGAACTGGGCCGGCCTTGAGCATCGCCCGATCACGGTCACCGGCTACGTCGGCGTCGTCTACGAGAAGCTCGTCGACGGTCTCCTCACCCGGGCCGGATCCGACCTCGTGCTGGCGAACAGCGCCTATGACGCTGCTCGGTTCCGTGAAGCCTTCCGGGGTGTCGGAGGTGATCAGGAGTCGGTGGTGGAAGCCGCTCTCCCGTTTTTGGAGGATGAGGAGCCGTACGATCCGTCGCCGGCGGGCCGGGGAAGAACGTTCACGGTCTGCTTCGCTGTTCAGCCTTCCGTTCCCCGGACCAAGCGGGCCCGCTTGCTGCTGCTCGAACGAGTGGCGGCGCACGCCCGCCGTCATCCGGAGCGCCTGGTGCTGATGAAGCTGCGCAGTCTGCCCGGCGAACACACCACGCACGTCGAGGCGCATCCTTATCAGAAGCTGATGGGCCAGCTGGAGGAACCGGCCCCGCCGAACCTGCAGTTGGTATACGGAAATATGGGAGAGATCCTCGACCGTACGGATCTCTTGGTCACCGTCTCCTCGACGGCCGCCCTCGAGTCGCTGCACCGCGGGATCCCGACCGCGATCCTCACGGACTTCGGCGTACGCGAGGCCCACGGGAACCACTACTTCACCCACTCCGGCTGCCTCACCTCTTGGTCCGAGATCGATGAAGGACACCTGCCGGCGCCGAACCCGGGCTGGACCGCCGATCAGGGAATCGGGAAGTCCGATCCCTACGCCGCGGCCCGCCGCCGGATTGCCGCACTGCGCGCTGCGGGCCCATTGCCCGCGCCGAGCCCGTATTACACACCCGAGCGCGCCTCCTTCTATCTGCCCGAGCTGCTGGCCAGACACGGACTGGATGAGAAGGCCAGGCCGCTGCCCACGTCCCGCACCGACGGGGCGGGCGCGCGCGGTCTCCTCGTACGACGCCTGCGAAGACTGCTGCGGCCGTGGGCCAAGGGCCTGTACCGGTTCGGGTATCAGCGGGTCGCCCCCGCTCTGCGCCGTTGGGGAGGCCAGCTGTGAACGGCGGCCGCGCGCCGCGTGTCCTGGCTGTCATTCCGGCTCGCGGTGGCTCGAAGGGGGTGCCCGGGAAGAACACGGCGCTGGTCGGTGGGGTTCCTCTGGTCGCTCGGGCGGTGCGGGCCTGTAGGGCGGCCCGGCCGGTGACGGATGTGGTGGTTTCGACGGACGATCCGTTGATCGCTGCCGCGGCCATCGCCGCCGGCGCGGAGGTCTGCGTGCGTCCCGCGCATCTTTCCGGCGATGCCTCGGCCAGTGAGGCCGCCCTGATGCACGCCCTCAACCGGTTCGAAGCGGAGCACGACGTCACCGTGGACGTGTTGTTGATGGTGCAGTGCACCAGTCCGTTCATCACCGTGACGGAGGTGTCGGATGTTGCTTCCGCCGTGCTCGATGACGGTGCCGACACCGCCCACACGGTGGCGCCTTTCCACGGATTCATATGGCGTGAGAGCGACGGTACGGCCGAGACTGATGCCGCCGGTGCACAAGGTGTGAATCAC
Organism: Streptomyces sp. NPDC058525; assembly: GCF_042719495.1. Taxonomy (NCBI): domain Bacteria; kingdom Bacillati; phylum Actinomycetota; class Actinomycetes; order Kitasatosporales; family Streptomycetaceae; genus Streptomyces; species Streptomyces sp. NPDC058525. Next base: position 88,023 of record NZ_JBHXNP010000024.1, on the reverse strand, counting down.
GACAAGGCATTCCGGCTGCGCCGTCAGGACAGGCCACAGGAGTTCGTGGAAACAGGGGCCGCCTATGCGATGCGCGCCGGCGGATTCCGTCAGGCAGGCCACCGCTTCTTCGGGCGTACGGTGCTCGTTCCGACCGATCCCGGTCGCGTACTGGAGATCGACGAGCCCGGGGATCTGCAGCGCGCGCACGCTCTGGCACCGCTCTTCGGCACCGGCGACGCCGCCGTACCGGCCCTCCCCAGGCGCGTGGACGTGGACGCCGTCGTCATCGACTTCGACGGCACGCTGACCGACGACTGCGTGTGGCTCGATGCCTCGGGCCGGGAGACGGTCGCGGTGCACCGCGGGGACGGACTGGGCATCGCGGCACTGCGCCGGGCTGGTGTGAAGGTGTTGATCCTGTCCACGGAGAAGAACCCGGTTGTCGCCGCACGGGCCCGCAAGCTCGCCGTGCCCGTGATGCACGGCATCGACCACAAGGACGTCGCACTCACGAAGTGGTGCGAGGAGCAGGGCATCGACCCCCAGCGGGTGCTCTACGCCGGGAACGACGTGAACGATGTGCCCTGTTTCGCCCTCGTCGGCTGGCCGGTGGCCGTAGCCGACGCCCAACCAGAAGCCCGTGCCGCCGCCAGGACTACCACGACCAGCCGCGGCGGACACGGAGCTGTCCGCGAGATAGCCGCCTGGCTACTCGGAAAGGAACTGTACAAGCCATGACCCACCCCATACGCGCCCGCCGGATCGGCGAGCGCCTGGTAGGCCCCGGCCACCCGGTCTACATCACCGGTGAGATCGGCATCAACCACAACGGCGATCTGGAGAACGTCTTCGCCCTCGTGGACGCCGCGGCCGAAGCCGGATGCGACGCGGTGAAGTTCCAAAAGCGCACCCCGGAAATCTGCACACCGCGCGATCAGTGGGACATCGAGCGGGACACCCCGTGGGGCCGGATGCGGTACATCGACTACCGCCATCGGGTCGAGTTCGGCGCGGAGGGATACCGGGCCATCGACGAGTACTGCGCCAAGCGCGGCATCGACTGGTTCGCCTCCCCCTGGGACACAGAGGCCGTCGCCTTCCTGGAGCAGTTCGAGAGCGTCAAGGTCCACAAGGTCGCCTCGGCGTCCCTGACCGACGATGAGCTGCTCCGCGCCCTGCGCGCCACGGGCAAAACGGTGATCCTGTCCACCGGCATGTCGACGCCCCAGCAGATCCGGCACGCGGTGGAGGTACTCGGCAGCGACAACATCGTGCTCTGCCACGCCACGTCCACGTACCCGGCGAAGAACGCGGAGCTCAATCTCCGCGTGGTCAACACGTTGCAGGAGGAGTTCCCCAACGTTCCGATCGGGTACTCCGGGCACGAGATCGGCCTGCAGACCACCCTGGCCGCTGTCGCCCTCGGCGCTGTTTTCGTCGAGCGTCACATCACCCTGGACCGCGCCCGCTGGGGCTCCGATCAGGCCGCCTCGGTCGAGCCACAGGGCCTGGAGCGCCTGGTGCGCGACATCCGCATCATCGAGGAGGCGCTCGGCGACGGAATCAAGCGGGTGTATGAGGGTGAGCTCGGCCCGATGAAGAAGCTCCGCCGCGTACGTGGCGTGGTAGCCGAGCACGAGGCCGCCGAGGGCACGATGGCGGCCGCGTCGTGAGCAGCACGCTCGCGCTGATCGAGAGCCCCGCCCAGCTGTTGAATCTCCTGGAGTGGGTGCTGGGCGAGCGTCGGGGTGCGCACGATCCGGAGCGGGTGCGGGTCGCGGTGCTGCTGCCCCGCGATGCCGCCACCTGCCGCCAGCTGGACGCGATGGCCTCCTTGGCCGGCGCCGAAGGCATCCGCGTGAGCGTGCACGACATTCGCCGTCACCCGGCCGCTCTGGCCCGCTGCGGCGCCGTACTGGGCCCGCAGCTGGCCGGAGCAGGCCGGCTGGTCCTCGGCGATCCGTTCTCCGGTCTGATCCAGCGGCTGCTGCCGCTGGCCCGGTCGGCGCGAGATGTCGTCCTGGTGGACGACGGCACCGCCACACTCGAACTCGCCACCCAGCTGCTGGCCGGACGGCCCCTGGTGCGCTGGCACACCACCGGGCCGGCACCCGCCGCCGCACGTCGCGCCACGCGACATCTCACGCCCGGCCACGGCCGGCGCCTGGAGGTCTTCTCCTCCATCGCGAAGGATCTGCTGCTGCCGCCCGGAGGAGTCGTCGCGGTCAACACGTACTCCTGGACCCGCAGCCGGTTCGGGCCACCCGAGGTCCTGGCCGGCACCGATCTGGTGGGCACGTCGCTGGCGGAGACGGGGCTGGTGGACCAGGGCCGGTACGTCGCCGAGGTGGCCGCGCTGGCCAAGGAACTGGGATGCCGCCGCTATCTGGCCCACCGCAGGGAGGACCCGGCCAAGCTGGAACGCATCGCCAGGGCGACGGGTACAGAGATCCTCTTGCCGGAACTCCCGCTGGAACTGGCCCTACGCACGGGCCCCGTCGGGCGCACTGTGGTCAGCTTCGCATCAACGGTCGTGCATACCCTGCCCGCCGTCCTGGCAGGCACGGGAGTCGAGGTCGCGGTCCACGACGGGGCCGTCGACTGGCTGAAACACGATGCCCCCGACCGCGTCCGGACCTTCCTGGAGGAAGTGATCACCACCGCCCGCAACCGGCACCGGCTACGGATCGTGCACACCTGACCGGCCACGGGGCGGACCATACCTGCCGGTGGCTGCCTGAGTCCCGGCCCACCGGCGTGGCCCGGGGGTGTACTCAGGTACCAGTGGGCTCCGGATGAGTCACCCACGGTGCCATCCCCGAGCCGTTTCCGGCTTCTAGCGTTGAGGGGACGCGTTCGGGGATGGCCCGGCCGTGAAGGAACGGAGCACAGGTGATCGAGATATGCGAGCTGACGAAACGCTACGGGGTCAAGACCGCCGTCGACCGTCTGGAATTCACTGTCAAGCCAGGAGCTGTCACCGGGTTCCTCGGCCCGAACGGCGCCGGCAAGTCCACCACGATGCGGATGATCGTCGGCTTGGACGCACCCACCGCGGGCACGGCCACGGTCAACGGGAAACGCTACGCGGAGCATGCCGCACCGCTGCAGGAGATCGGCTCGCTCCTGGAGGCGAAGTCGATCCACCCGGGGCGCACGGCCGAGGCCCATCTGAAGGCGCTGGCCTACACCCATGGAATCCCGCGGCGTCGGGTGGATGAGGTCATCGAACTGGTCGGTCTGACGAGCGTGGCCCGCAAGCGCGCCGGGGCCTTCTCCCTGGGCATGGGCCAGCGGCTTGGTATCGCCGCCGCGCTGCTGGGTGATCCTTCCGTCGTGATGCTGGACGAGCCGGTCAACGGTCTCGACCCCGAGGGTGTCCTGTGGGTGCGCAACCTCCTGACCGGCCTGGCGGCCGAGGGCCGCACCGTCCTTGTCTCCTCCCATCTGATGAGCGAGATGGCCCTCACCGCGGAGCACTTGGTGATCATCGGGCGGGGGCGGCTGCTGGCCGACACCACGGTGGCGGACTTCATCCGTGAGGCCGACGGCAGCGGAGTCAAGGTGGTCACAGCCGAACCGGCCCGGCTGCGGGAGCTGCTGGCCGGGCCGGGAGTGGAGATCACCGGTTCGCCAGGGACCGGGGAACTGCAGGTGAGTGGGCTGGAGGCCCGCCAGATCGGACTGGTCGCCGCCGAGTACGGGGTACCACTGTTCGAACTCACACCGCGCGCCGTCTCCCTGGAGGAGGCGTTCATGGATCTCACCCGGGACACAGTCGAGTACACCAGCGTCACCCACGACCATTCCCAGAAGGCGGCATGAGCACCAGCATCTCCACCAAGACCCGGGAAGTCCCCGTCACCACCCGGCCCGTATACCGGGTGACCACCGGCCGGGTGCTCCGCTCGGAGTGGGCGAAATTCTGGTCGCTGCGCTCCAGCTGGATCACCCTGTGCGTGGCCGCGTTCGTTCTCGTGGCCCTCGGCTTCATCGCCTCGGCCTCGTTCGACCCCTCGGGCGCCACCGCGGGTCGGCCTGTCGGCCGCCCCGCCGCTTCCGATGCCGTCGGCCTGGCCCTGACCGGTACCTCGCTCGCCCAGCTGGCCATCGGTGTCCTCGGGGTCCTGGTCGCAGCGGGCGAGTACAGCACCGGAATGATCCGGTCCACGCTGGCTGCCGTACCGCGGCGCCTGCCGGTCCTCTGGTCGAAGGCCCTCATCTTCGCGGGTGTCGCCCTGGCCGCCTGCACTGTCGGAGTACTGGCCGCCTTCCTCATGGGCAGCACTCAGATGAGTGGAACATCCGCGGCACTGTCTCTGTCCGACAGCGGTGTACTGCGCAGCCTGGCGGGCGCGGCCGGATATCTCGCGCTGGTGGGCGTCCTCGGCATCGCCCTGGGCGCATTGCTGCGCTCGGTGGCCGGAGGTATCGCCGTACTCGTGGCGACATTGATGGTCATCCCCGGCCTGACGTCACTGCTGCCCGACTCCTGGGCCAACACCCTGGGCCCCTACCTGCCGAGCAACGCCGGAGGCGCGATGATGAGCCTCCACCAGGCATCGGACGCCCTCAGCCCGGAGGCGGGCCTGGCAGTCCTGGCCGGCTGGGCCGCCCTGGGACTGGGAGCGGCTGCCCTGCGCCTGGTACGAACGGACGTCTGAGCATCCGCGTCCGTTCCAGGCGCCCGCCCTTCGAAGAGACTCGGGTCCCCGCAATGGAAGATGAGACCAGGTATCCGCCCCGGCCTGATATTGGTGCGGGCGCTGGTGCCCGCACCGGTTTCTCCGCGAAGCCGGACCGAACCGGCGGGCACCCCTTCCTGGACCGGCTGCTCGGATGGCAGCAGCGGCTCCAGGACATCGACCACCGCTCGCCGTGGATACTCGACACCGCCGTGGTGCTCTTCGTGGCCCTGCTGGGTCTGCCGGACCTACTGGGGGCACAGACCGGACGACCCCTCCCGGCAGTCCGGGAGGGTGAGCCATCGACCACCGTCCTCCTGCTGCTGCACGCCGGCCTGGTCCTGCCGCTGTGGTGGCGGCGCCGGGCGCCGGCCGTCGCGTTCGGTGTGATCGCCGCCGCCTGCCTGACACAGTGGATCATCGCGGTCTGGCTCAGAAGCGGCATCAGCCTGCTTCTGATCCTGTACAGCCTCGCCCTGTACGGGGCGCTGAAAGTGCTGCCCTGGGCGGCGGCCGTGACCGTCGCGGGACTGGGACTGGCCGCCTTCCGGTCCGGCACGGACCAGCCCTGGCTGACCGCCTTCTTCCTGATCGGGACGGCAACCGCCGCCTTGGCCCTGGGACTCGTCTTCCGCATCATACGGGCCTACCTCGCCGCGCTGGAGGATCGCGCCGCCCGCCTGCAGATCGAACAGGAGCAACGAGCACGGCTCACCGCTGCCTCCGAACGCGCGCGAGTGGCCCGGGAGATGCACGACATCGTCGGCCACAATCTCGCGGTCATCGTCGGCCTCGCCGACGGCGCGGCGTCCCTCGCCGTCAGCCGTCCTGAGCGCGGTGTCAACGGCCTCGTAGTGCTCCCCGCGGTGTGAAGCGCGGCGCCGAGGCCCTGACCATCATCGCCGGCACCGCACGCCAGGCACTCAACGAGCTGCGCCGCGTCCTGGGCGTCCTCAGGGACGACTCACAGGAAGCACAGCTCACCCCTCAACCGGGCCTCGCCGACCTGGAGTCCCTGATCGAGCGCGTCCGGGCAGCGGGCACACACATCACCTACCGGACCAGCGGCAATCTCACCCAGCTCACCAGCGGAGTTCAGCTGACCGTCTACCGCATCGTCCAGGAAGCCCTGACGAACACGCTCAGACACGCCGGATACCGCTCGACGGTACGCATCACCGCCCGGTTCCAGGACGGACGAGTCCAGGTGACCGTCACCGACACCGGCCCGCCACCCGAGGCAGCTCCACCGCCTCCGAGCGCCGCCTTGGACCACCGGCAGGCAGGCCATGGGATCATCGGCATGCGAGAGCGGGCCGCGATGTACGGCGGTACCCTCACCGCCGACCCCCGGCCAGGAGACGGCTGGACGGTGCAGGCCGCCTTCGACACAGAACCCGATGGCACGCACCTGCCTGAAGAGCACGCACCGCGCCCCGGACCGGGTACCGGGCCTATCGGCGGGAGAACACCTTGACCACCGTGTTGATCGCGGACGATCAGCCGCTACAGCGGCTGGGTTTCAAGATGCTCATGGAATCCACAGCCGACATCGAGGTCGTCGGCGAGGCCACACACGGCGCCGAAGCTGTCCGTCTCACCGCCTCCCTCCACCCCGACGTGGTCCTCATGGACGTGCGGATGCCCGGAATGGACGGCATCGAGGCCACCCGGCGCATCGTCGCGGCCGGCGGCCGATCCAGCGTACTCATCCTCACCACGTTTGACCTCGACGAGTACGCCTACGCCGCCCTGCGGGCCGGCGCCAGCGGCTTCCTCCTCAAGGACGCCATGCCCGACGAGCTCCTCGCCGCCATCCGATCGGTCTCGGTCGGGGACGCCGTTGTGTCCCCCAAACTGACCCGCCGCCTCCTCGACGCCCACGCTGCTCAGCTGCGTCCGCCCGGGCCGGGTCCCCGAGGGACCGATCCCCGGCTGGATCTACTCAGCGACCGCGAACGGGAAGTCCTTGTCGCGATCGGCAAGGGGTGGACCAACACGGAAATCGCCGAACGTCTGACCCTCTCCGAATCGACGGTGAAAAAACACGTGGGCCGTGTTCTTGCGAAACTGGAGGCCCGAGACCGGGTGCATGCGGTGATCATCGCGTATGAAACGGGCCTGGCACGCGCTACGTCATAACCGGCCCGGGCATCGCTGCCCCCCGGTACGCGGGTTTCGGTGGCTGTGTGCCGAGTCCCGTGGACGCTGTTCGCAGGGGATTCCCAGATAGCCTTGAACTTGATCCCAGGGTGCGCACAGATCCGGTTCGTAGCGTCGCGCCATGGTTGGATCAGGACGCCGTCGCCGTCACCGCCCGTTGCGCCGTCTCCTCGTCACGGTGGGGGGTGCTGTTGCCCTGCTCGGCGGGATCGTGGCAGGTGCCGCGAGCCTGCAGCGTCAGCCCGTGGGGACAGCTGCCATCACGTCCGTGTCTTCCGCGACACCCAGCCAGCAGGCTGAAACGCAGGCACCCGCTGAACCTGAGGTCGATCTGAACGATCTGCTCGCTACCGAGCTCGCCCAGATAGCACCTACCGGTGATCGACAGCTGTCTGTGGCGGTGATGGACCTGGAGTCGGGGGAACGCGCCGCGTCCGGGAGCGGGCAGTTCGATACCGCGAGCGTGGTGAAGGTCGACATCCTGGCCGCGCTGCTGATGCAGGCGCGAGACGAGGGGCGGGCGCTGACCAGGGGTGAGCGGACTCAGGCAGCGAGCATGATCCAGAACAGTGACAACACGGCGACCACCGCCTTGTGGACCACCATCGGCGGCGCGGCGGGGCTGGACGCCGCCAACCAGCGCCTCGGACTGACCGACACTACCGCCGGCCGCAACGGAAATTGGGGCCTCACCCAGACGACGGCTGAAGACCAGCTGATTCTCCTGGATGCGATATTCGGCACCGAGTCCATCCTCGCCCCAGCCGACAGGGACTTCATCGAGAGTCTGATGGAGAGCGTCGCGCCTGGTCAGGGCTGGGGAGTGTCCGCCGCTGATCCCGGCGCTGCGCTCAAGAACGGCTGGCTGCCCCGCACCGCGACCGGCCTCTGGGACATCAACAGCATCGGGCGGGTGCACGTAGACGGCCGGGATTGCGTCATCGCGGTCCTGTCCGACGGCAACCTCACCCAAGCCGACGGCATAGCACTCGTCGAGGCCGCCACCCGGGCCGTCGCCTCGGCTATCAAGACAACCGGAAGGGCATCCTGAGCCGCATCACCTTGGTCAGCCGGTGCGTGCTGATCGGTAGATCATCGCCATCCCGGGGGCACTTATGGCGCGACATGGAGGCGGCTCTCAGCTTCCTTTGAGGTTGGTGCGATACGGATGAAACCATGACTGACATCGCACCGTCTCCGACCAGAGTTCTCGTCGTCGACGACGAGCCGAACATCCGTGATCTTCTCTCCCAGACCTTGCGCCTGGTGGGCTTCGATGTCGTCACGGCCGCGACTGGTTTCGCTGCGTTGACGGTGGCGGAGGCCGCCCGGCCAGCCCTCGTCGTGCTGGATGTGATGCTTCCCGATCTCGACGGTTTCGAGGTCGCCACCCGGCTGCGTGCTACCGGGCAGGACGTGCCGGTGCTGTTCCTCACGGCCCGCGATTCGCAGGATGACCGGATCCGAGGGCTGACCGCGGGCGGCGACGACTATGTGACGAAGCCGTTCAGCCTGGAGGAGGTGGTGCTGCGGATCCGTGCCATTCTCCGCCGGACCCGGACCGTCACTGGGGCCCCCATAGAGGAAGTGCCGGATCCGGTGCTGCGCTACGCCGACCTCGAACTTGACGAAGACCGGCACGAGGTACGCCGCGCCGGCACGCGCATCGACCTCTCACCGACCGAGTTCAACCTGCTGCGCTTCCTGCTCGAACATCCGGGCCGGGTGATCGGCAAGGCGCAGATCCTGGACCGGGTGTGGTCCTACGACTTCGGCGGCGACAGCCGGATCGTGGAATCGTACGTCTACTACCTGCGCAAGAAGCTCGACTCCAGCGGCCCACGGCTCATCCACACCGTCCGCGGTGTGGGGTACACGCTGCGGCTGCCGCACGGAGAAGGGTGATGCCCCACCTTCGGCGGTGGCGGCAGTGGACGCTGCGGTCCCGGCTCGTCGTAGTGAGCGCGGCCCTGACCGCTCTCGCCCTCCTCGGTGCCAACACGGCAGGGGTGATCCTGCTGCGCTCCTATCTCGTCGACCGAGTCGACCGGCAGCTGGCCGTCCCGGGTCTGGGAGGCCAGCAGCAGCGGCTGGTGCGCAGCCTCGCCGACCCGGCGCCGGACGGGGCGCGCACCCCGGCGTCCGGCGACCAGTTCCTGTCCGGGGTGTTCGGTTCTGACGCCCGGATCTACCTGTTCGAGCAGAGCGGCAAGCGTGCCGTGTATCCGCAGGATGATCCTGAGCCCGGCCCCGCTCTGCCGGCGGTGGCGGAACTGGCCGGGCGCACGGGCGTCCCGTTCACCGTTCCAGGCCAGGAGGGCGGCGCCGACTGGCGGGCTGTTGTCAAAGTGGTGGAGCCGACGACCGGTCTGGAGCAGGGCGGGTTCATCGTCACCGCCATCTCCCTGGCGCAGGTGGAGGAGACCACGGATCGTCTGATCCTGATCGACGCGGCCGTCGTGGCCGGCGCGCTCGCCCTGCTGGGAGTGGGGGCGGCGTTCCTGGTACGTGTCGGGCTGCGGCCCCTGACCCGTATGGAGGCCACCGCCGGGCTCATCGCGGCGGGTGACCTCTCGCAGCGTGTCCCGGATACGGATCCCCATACGGAGCCGGGCCGTCTGGGCGGGGCGATGAACGCGATGCTCGGCCGCGTGGAGTACGAGATCGGGGCCCGCACGGCTACCGAGCTCAAACTGCGGCGCTTCCTGGCCGATGCCTCGCACGAGCTGCGCACCCCGCTGACCTCCATCCGGGGCTTCGCCGAGCTCTACCGGCGCGGCGGTGACCCTGTGGACGCGATGCGGCGCATCGAGGCGGAGGCCGCGCGGATGGGGGTTCTCGTGGAGGATCTTCTGATGCTGGCCCGGCTGGACGAGCAGCGGGAGCCGCAGCAACTGCCCGTCGATGTTCTGGAACTCGCGCTGGACGTGGCGCGGGCTCTGCACGCCCGCTCCGCGAGCCGTGTCGTGCGGATCCTGGACCTCGACGAGTCGGGCGCTCTGATCGAACCCATGACCGTGATCGGTGATCCGCTGCAGTTGCGGCAGGTGCTCGGCAATCTGCTGGCCAACGCCGACCGGCACACACCGCTCAGCGCGCACATCACGCTACGACTCGGCTCCAGACGGCCCGACACGCTCGGCCCGGCCCTCGCCGCCACGGGCACCGCGGGGCCCGGCGACCGTCCGGCCGCGGTCATCGAGGTGGCCGACACGGGTCCAGGTGTTCCGCCCGGGCATGCTCCGTACGTGTTCGAGCGGCTCTACCGCGCCGACCCCGCGCGCACCGGCGGCGGCGCGGGCCTGGGGTTGTCGATCGCCGCGGCGATCGTGGAGGCGCACGGCGGCCGGCTGGATCTGGCCGCGCAGCCCCCCGGCACGGGGGCGACGTTCCGCGTCATCCTGCCTCTGTCGTGACTCGCTGCGGATTCCCAGGTGGCTTTGAGGTTGGGCCCAGGGTCCGCTGAACCTGGGCTGCCAGCATCACCACTCGTACGGACACGCCGGCCGCGTCAGCCGCCGGCGGTAGTCGGATTCAAGGGAGTGGTGAGGATGCGAACAGCGCTCAAGGCGCGTGCGCTGACGCTGCCGGCCGCCGCGATCGTGGCGATGGGCCTGCTGACGGGCTGCGGCGGATCGGACAGCGGCACCTCGAAGGTGGCCTCGGTCAGCGGTGAGGGCGGCAGCTCGGGCGGTGCCGGCCCGGCCAAGAGCGATGCCGAGCAGTCGCAGGAGTTCGTTTCCTGCATGCGGGACAACGGCGTCGACATGGAGGACCCGGACCCGGAGACGGGGAAGCTGAACCTCCAGTCCGTCATGGGAGGCGGCGCCGACTCCGGCGCACTGCGCAAGGCGATGGAGGCATGCCGTGACAAGGCTCCGCAGGCCATGAAGGACCGCGGTGGCCAGGGCAACCCGGACGCGGCGCAGCTGGAGAACATGAAGAAGTTCGCCGCGTGCATGCGCGAGAACGGTGTCGATATGGACGACCCCGGGCCCGAGGGCTTCGACCGGGAGTCGATGAACATGAGCGACCCCAAGTTCCAGGACGCCATGGGTGAATGCCGCGAGTTCCTCGGCGGCATGATGGGAGGCCAGAAGTGACCCTCCACAACACCACTGAGAACCTCCTGGCCGACAACAGCACCGGCAGTGGCGACGGATCCGGCGGTCAGGCGCCGGCGGCGACCCGCCGCAGGAAGCGCCCCTTGCGCACCTCGCTGATCTCCATCGCGGTGCTGGTCATCGCTGGCGCAGGCGTCGCCGCCGCGACCGGAGCCCTGGGCGGTGACAGCGATACGGCCGCCTCCGCCTCCCCGGCGGGCCCGCCCAAGACCGCCAAGGTCGAGAGCGCCTCGCTGACGCGTACCGAGACCGTCAGCGGAAACCTCGGCTACGGCGACGCCACCGCGGTCCAGGCCGCGCCTGCGGGCGGTTCCTCGTCCACAGGCACCACCGCCGACAAGGGCGCCGCGCAGGGTACGCAGAGCAGCGGATCGGGCGTGATCACCTGGCTGCCGGGCGAAGGCGAGACCATCAAGCGCGGCGGGACCGTGTACAGCCTCGACGAGCTCAAGGTGCCGCTCCTGTACGGGTCCACCCCCCTGTACCGGACGATCCAGTCGGGCAGTGAGGGCAAGGACGTCAAGCTGCTGGAGGAGAACCTCTCCGCCCTGGGATACACCGGATTCACGGTGGACGACGAGTACACCGACGCTACCGCCACCGCGGTGAAGGCGTGGCAGGAAGACCTCGGCCGCGAAGAGACCGGCACCGTCGCGCCGGGCGACGCGGTCGTGGCCGCCGGCGAGCGCCGGGTAGCCGACGTCAAGGCCGCCGCCGGCGGCTCGCCCACCGGCGACATCCTGACCTGGACCGGCACGGAGCGCATCGTGACCGTCGACCTCGAAGTGAAGTTCGAGGACCTCGTCGACGACGGGACGAAGGCCACCCTCAAGCTCCCCGACGGCACCAAGGTCGACGCCACGGTCAAGGACATCGGCACCGCGGCCACCGCCGCCCCTGCCACCGGAAGCACAGCCGGCTCCGCAGGGTCCGCCGCCAGTTCCGCCGACGCCACACTCCCGATCAAGCTGGAGGTCAAGGACCAGACCAAGCTGGGCCGCTACCAGGCCGCTCCGCTGGACGTCACCTTCGAGGCGGAGACCCGCAAGGACGTCCTGGCCGTTCCGATCAACGCCCTGGTGGCGCTCCGCGAGGGCGGCTACGCCCTGGAGACCGTCGGCGCCAAGGGCATCGAGTACCTGCCGGTGGAGCTCGGCATGTTCGCCGGCGGACTGGTCGAGGTCTCCGGCCAGGGCATCACGGCCGGCCTGGTCGTAGGGGTTCCCAAGTGACCCCGATCACCCCGCCGGTCATCGAGCTGAACGGGGTGACCAAGTCCTACGGCGATGTGGCCGCCCTCGCCGGAGCCGACCTGCTCGTACGGCGCGGTGAACTCCTCGCCGTCGTCGGTCCCTCCGGCTCGGGCAAGTCCACCATGCTCAACATCATCGGTACCCTCAGCCGGCCGACCACCGGAACCGTGGCCATCGACGGCCACGACATCTCGCAGCTCAGCGACCGTGAACTGTCCGCGCTGCGCGCCGGCACGATCGGCTTCGTCTTCCAGCAGTTCCACCTCGCCCCCGGCGTCCCCGCCCTGGACAGCGTCGCCGACGGACTGCTCTACAGCGGCAAGCCACGGAGTGAACGACGCGAGCTCGCCGAACAGACCCTGCGCCGGGTGGGCCTGGGCCACCGGCTGTACAACGAGCCGCACCAGCTGTCGGGCGGTGAGAAGCAGCGCGTCGCCATCGCCCGCGCCGTCCTCGGCGACCCGCCCCTGCTGCTCGCCGACGAGCCGACCGGTGCACTCGACTCCCGCTCCGGGGCGGTGGTCATGGAGCTGCTGCACGAACTGCACGACGCCGGAACCACCGTCGTGATCATCACCCACGACCGCGACATCGCCGCATCCCTGCCCCGAGAGGTACGCATCAAGGACGGCCGCATCGAACACGACTCCGCCCTACCGGGCCACGCCTACGAGAGGGCCGGGGCATGACCACCACAGCACCACCCCGTCCCCGCCCGAAAGCCGCTCGCCTGAGCCCCTCCGACGTCCTGCGTGTCGGCGGCTCGGGCCTGCGTTCTCGCCCCATGCGGGTGTTCCTCTCCGCACTCGGCATCGCGATCGGCATCGCGGCGATGATCGGTGTCGTAGGGATCTCCACCTCCTCCAGCGAAGAACTCAACCGCAAACTGGACGCCCTGGGCACCAACCTGCTCACGGTCTCCCCGGGCCAGTCATTCGGCGGCGGCGACGCGCATCTGCCCGACGAAGCCGTCGATATGGTCGCCAGGATCGGTTCCGTCGAGTCTGTGTCGGCCATCGGCAAGACGGAAGCCAAGGTCTACCGCAACGACCGCATCCCCAAGCAGGAGACCGGCGGCATCGGCGTCTACGCGGCCCGTACCGACCTCCCCGACACCGTCGGCGGCACGGTGGCCACCGGGCAGTGGCTCAACGACGCCAACGGCAAGTACCCGGCCGTCGTCCTCGGGCCCAAGGCCGCCGAACAACTGGCTGTCTCCAAGGCCGACCCGGATACCCAGGTATGGCTGGGCGGCCAGTGGTTCACGGTCGTCGGCATCCTCGAACCCAATGAACTGGCACCCGAGCTGGACGCCGGCGCGTTCGTCGGCTGGGAAGCCGCGACACGGAACCTGGACTTCGACGGATACCCCACCACCGTCTACACCCGCGCCGACGGCGCTGCCGTGACCGACGTGCAGGCCGTACTCGGCGCCACCGCCAACCCCGAAGACCCCAGCGCCGTCGAGGTCTCCCGACCCTCCGACGCCCTGGCAGCGAAGGAAGCCACCGACGACACCCTGAGCGGACTGCTCCTCGGCCTCGGCGCCGTCGCCCTCCTCGTCGGCGGTGTCGGCGTCGCCAACACCATGGTCATCTCCGTGCTGGAACGCCGCGCCGAAATCGGCCTCCGCAGGTCTCTGGGGGCAACCCGCGGCCAGATCCGCACCCAGTTCCTCTGCGAATCCCTGCTGCTGTCCGCCCTCGGCGGAGCCGGCGGCGTACTCCTGGGCATCGCCGTCACCGGCGGCTACGCCACCTACCAGGGCTGGCCCACCGTCGTACCCGCCTGGGCCATGGCCGGCGGAGTCGGCGCCACCCTCATCATCGGCGGCCTCGCCGGCTTCTACCCCGCCGTCCGAGCAGCCCGCCTGCCCCCCACAGAGGCCCTCGCCGCCTCCTGAAAACCGGTGCCCCCTGCCACATCCCCCGAGCAGGGGGCACCGCCCCAAGCCAGTCCGGTTCGATTGCCGAAGTTACGGCTCGGCGACCCGCGCGGGGCCCGAGTACAGCCATGTGCGGTTCTCGCCGCCAGGCATCACGACCGTGTACGTCGTCGAGAACGAGACGACGTACCTCGCCGTCCCCGACCGGCCCCACAGCATCGTGGTCCATGGGTGTGGCTACGCGGTCACCCAGCTATCCGCCCTCGCATGGCTCCACGATGTACGCCTGGTCTACTGGGACGACCTGGACACACACGGCTTCGCCATCCTCGACCGACTGCGCCGCGAATTCCCGCACACGCAGTCGATGCTCGTGATCAGGAACGTACTGTCGTCCTGCCGGGACCAGTGGGTGAAGGAAGCCTCACCCACCCACGAGCGCCTCGACACGCTCACGCCCGAGGAAGCCGATCTCCACGAGAGCCTCATGGAAGGCGAATTCGGCCACAACATCCGACTCGAACAGGAACGCGTGCGTTTCCACCTCGTCGAAGAGGTCCTGGAGCACGCGCTCGCCAACGGGCAAGGCTTTCAGCCCCGCAGCTCCTCGTCCAGATCGCGCGGCTGGTCGTAGGCGCTCAGGAGTCCTTCGATGCGCTGGTTGTTGATGGACTGCCGGTCGTAAAGGCATTTCGCGTAGCGGGTGAGGAGGACCTCGACGCTGTTCCCGGCGCGCTGGGCGACCTCCGCCGGGTCGGCGCCCGCGCACAGCCAGGTGGACAGCGCCGAGTGCCGCAGATCGTAGGGCCGTTTAGCGAGCGGAGTGGCCGCAAGGGCGGGAGGCAGCGCCAGGGCGCGGGCCTCGCGCCAGACATGGTGGAAGGCGGTGTAGCTGAGGATGCCGCCACGTTCACTGAAGAACAGCCGGCCGTCTTCGGCCGTGCCGAAGGTGGCCACGCTCTCGCGCCACAGCGTCACGAGATGCGGCGGGAGCGGCACCACCCGTGTTTCCCCGGGCGGGCGGTTCTTCAGCCCGCGTTCGTCGTGGTAGTGGCCGGTGTCGGTCCACCGCTTGCCCGCCTGCGGCAGGGTCCGGTGCACGATCAGCCGCCCCCACCCGGTCCTCGGCAGTCGGCAGTCGGGAAGCGCCACCGCGATCGCCTCCTCCGGGCGCAGGCCCGCGTAGTACATGCCCGCGAACAGCCCGACCAGCCGCCGGCCACGGGCACGCCGGTATCCACCGACGTAGGAGACGGCGGACAGCAGATCCCGGGCCTGGTGCGGGTTGGCGACCACGCGGGGGTCCACCGAGACGGCCGGCTTGGGCAGCCGCCAGCGGACCTTCTCCAGCGGGTTGCTGCCCAGCTCGCCCCGTTCCATGGCGTAGTGCACAGCGTGCACGAGCACTTTGCGCTTGCGGCGCATCGTCTCCACGGCCGCCTCACCGCCGTCGAGTTTGCGGCGCAGGGACTCCAGTACGTCGCGTGCCAGGATCGGGTCGTGCAGGTCGACCAGTGGGCGGGAGGCCTTCGCCACCCATTGCAAGACCAGCCGGTCCTCCGCCGGCATCTCCCGCTGTACCTGCCCGGGTAGGACGAAGGCCCAGTGCCGCAGGGCCCGGCGCAGCAGCCGCTCGTTCGGCCGGCCGGGAAGGTCCCAGCACATCGCCAGAGTGATGGCTGTCAGCGCGTCGCTGACCTCGTCCCGCGTCTTCGCCGCTCTGCCGGGCCAGTGTGCCCGGGCGTACTCGGTCGCGAAGCCGTACCAGCTCAGCCGGGACGGCCCCCGGGGCCCGTAGGTAGCGGTGCTCCCCTGGGCCAGGCCCACCCGAAGGGCCCGCACCAGCTCCGCGCCGAACTCACCCGCCAGATCCGCGACAGCGCTGCCACGGCTCTGCCATACATCACCCCGCGGCTGCGCTGCGAAGTCCCATAGGGCCCCGCCAAGCTGCTCGTTCGAGTCCATGCCCGCCTCCCTCTACCGGCAGGTGCATGGCTGCCCGTCACATCCACTCGAACATCCCCCGGCAAGAGGGCACTCGTGTATCGCCTGGTTGACGCGTGCGGATTGTCGGACGTTCGACAGGCTTCCGCAGGCCGCTGCTTGTAGTCGACTCAGGTGTGGCTGGTTCCGCACTGTGATGGACCGTGCGCACTTGTGTGCGCCCCGGCGCCCCGGCCTACCGTTCTCGGCCGGCCAGGGCACGCGGACAATGTGGGGGACGCATGGCAAGAACCGCGCGACAGATCCTGAACGCACTCAGCCGCGACCAGAGCGTCCGCATCCGGTCGACAGCCGAGCTCGTCGCTCATGTCGACTCCGCGGCGGCGGCCATCGACAAGCAGCGCCGGGAAAGCGGCGAGGAGGCGGCACGCAGGAAACCCGTACTGCTTCCCGTCGCCCAGGCCGAGTGCGGCCGGTCCATCGAACTGACACCGTGGCAGGTGCTGCACGCCGTGGCCCGCGGCTACGTGCTGGCCGGCCAGGGAATGGGCCGGGGGCTCGCGGAACATTGGTTGGGCCTGAAGTACTGCGAGGCGCTGTACGGCAATCGCGCCGGAGCGATGGATCTCACCGACAAGGGCCGCACCGCCGAGCGCTGGTACAAGGCCATGCAGGCCCGGGAGCTGGCCGTCGGCTTCGGCCTCGCCGCAGCAGAGCACATCGTGCGACAGCACTACCCGCACCACATCGTCTCGGTCGTGGACACGAGCACAGTTCTGCGAGCCGGCTGGGCCCTGGGCGGCTCGCGGCGGGACAAGGGGTCGCGGCCCCGCCCGGACTACCTCATCGAGGCATGGAAGCCCGGCGAGCCGTCGAAAGTCGTCTTCGTGGCATGCCGGGGAAACCACCAGAAGGCGAGCAAGCGGACCGCGCGGACCCGGAGCACCACCCTGCGGCAGCTGGTCAAGGGAGCCGAACTGGCCGAGGGCATGCAGATCGGCCCGTGGAACACGGCACCGTGCCTGATCATGTCCACCGAGCTCATGGGCCAGGGCGGGGTCGTGGTCAACGCCCTGCAATCCCCCGGCGAAGCGCTGCTCCCTCTCCGCATACCCGGTGCCCCCGGAAACGCCGACGAGGAGATCAAGGACAAGGCCGGCATCCCCTACCCCAACGCCATCCCCATACCCGCCCGCGACGGGCAGCGGGCGCAGAACGTCGACGGCTTCCAGGTGGGCGAGAACAACCTCGACTGGTTCGGCCGGCTCCTAGCCCGCACCGGTACCGCCGGCCTGACCGCATTCGCCGGCGGAGGACAGAAAACAGCCCAATACCTGACCACACGCCAAGGCCGCGAGCACTACAACGCCCCCACCTTCGCCGCCACATCCAGCTACCACGACGCGGAGATCACCATCGGCGGCACGAAATTCGTCGGCACCGACCACGTCTTCCGCATGGAGACCGTACGCATCGAGGCATTCTCCGGCATGGACTCGCGGCTGTACGAGCTGATCAAGGACGGCCGCGTGGAGGATTACCGGAAAGCGGCCTACGAACTCCGCTCCACACGGCACGACCCCAACGAAGCCGAGAAATGGAACGGCCCGATCTCGTTCCACGACGACGGCACCGTCATGGCCCTGAGCATCCTGCCCGTCCGCAGAAGGCACCCGCTCTGATCCGAACCTCAGAACCACCCCATATAGCGCGTGATCCCCGGTTAGCCTAACCGGGAATCACGCGCATCATGGAAGATCCACCGCCACTCCCTGACCACCGCATCGAAAGGCCGCACCCAACCGAACCCGCGATTACATACGACAGCCGCTCGTATTCACGGCGCGGGCGCGGACCCCGTCACTCAGGCCCGATGACGGGCCTCGTACCCTCGGCCACAAGCCAGGGACCTCCGCACCGGCACTCGGGCGCCTCTCCGGCTATCCATGGGAGGTCATGACGCACGCCCTCCACCGGCCGCGTCCCCCCGGGGCATTGCGGGAGAGTCCCCCGGGACCCAGGCGCACGCCCGGCGCACTCGGCTGCCCGCGCGCTTCCGGCCGCCCGCTCGTTCGATTGAAGCCGGGGATGCACACCCCCTACCCTGACAACAGCGTCGTGATCTCCGTCATATCGCGTGAGCCGATCGACCCAGCACGACAATCACAACAACACGACTAAATCGGGCATTTCCTTCTCGTGGGACATGTGCGGGACCGCACAGGTAACATAGCGTCAGATAGCCTTCTGACCTGCGGAAACGTCCGGGACTCCGACGGCCTCCGGAGCCGTGTGCGCAGGTTCGAATCCTGCCGGGGGCACTTCGCAGGAAGTGCCCAAAGACCCCGCCATCAGCCCCAACGCTGAGAACGGGGTCTTCGCGTATACGCAGCCAACTGCCGCCGTACGCAGCCTTATGTCAGGGCCTGTGGACTATTCGTCGACGGAATCTTGACCCATCGGTGCAGGTCAGCCCTCGAAGTGCCGAAGGCCCCCGGACAGGTCCAGGGGCCCCGCAACGTATCGCCAGGCACTCGCGATCACTCGTACTAGCGCGGCAGATCTTCGATCCGACGGTTGGCCACCTCCTGACGGCCGTCGAGGTACAGAGGCTCGTGGTGCAAGCGGACATCCGTCGGACGGCGGGGTGTGTGGTTCCGGGAGTCCAGTCATCGGCTGCGTTGATTGGCAGGGGGCTGTCAGCGGTTGGCCGTACCCTGCCGCCATGCGCAGAGGAGCGATCACACAGGGGTCCGTGTTCAAGGCCATCGCGGAGCACGACGAGTTGGGACGCGATGCGTTCCGTTGCACGAAGCAGGCGAGGGGCGGACCAAGCTCAGCGATCTCGCCCTCATATGTGCCAATTGCCACCGCATGATCCACCGGCGTGCGCCCTGGCCTACTCCTCGGGAGCTGCGGGCCTTCATTGAGCTAAAGCATGTAGCTGATGAGCGTGCCGCGGAAATCATTGGACGGCCACGCAGGGCGGCTGATGAGCAGGCCGAACCCCTGGCCTGACGTCGACGTGAGTGCACAGCGGCGACCCCGGAGGGCTCGGGATGGCACTGCATCCGGGCCCGTCCTGGTGCTCAGTCGCCTCCCGACGAGCCTGCAAAGCAGCTGCAGCAGCACAGTCCCCGCCGGAGCCGCGCAGGGGGTGCTCGTCCGGGCCCGTGGTGGGGTGGGGTGGCTGAGAGCAGCCTTCGGGGTGGTGGGGAGGTGGCTGGAGTGGGCGGTTGCTGGGGGCTGTGGTCAGGGGTGGGGGCCTCGGAGGATGTAGGTCGTGAGGGCCGTGGTCGTGATCAGGGCTGTGATGGTCCAGGTGTACGGGAGCGTGCCCGGGAGTAGGAGGAGGGACCAGGGTTCCACCTGGGCCTGGGGTTTGGTGCCGATCAGCCACATGACCATCGGGGTGGCCACCGGGGGTGTCCAGGCTGCCGCCGGCGGGAGGAGGCAGGAGCCGGTGAAGGCCAGGGCCGTGAGGAGGAAGGTGTTGCGGAAGGCCACGGCCGGGTCGTTGGTGGCGCCCGTGAGGGCGAGGGCGGCCGCGAGGGCGACGACCACCGCTGTGGTCGTCGCGCGGATGCGGGTGGCCTTCGGGGTGATGCGTTCCTGTGCTTCGGCCGCCGTGGCGAGGACGGACGGCAGGAAGGCCGCGTAGAGGGCGGGGATCATCGGCCAGAGGGCGCCTTGTACGCCGTCCCGGGCCGGTACGTCGTACAGGCGCAGCGGCGTCGCGACCCAGAGCAGTGCGCAGAGCAGGGCCGCCAGCGCCTGGCGGCCCAGGTGCCAGCGTCGGATGTACAGGCGGCTAGCCATCGCAGGTGGCCAGGCCCTGGAACGCGGCGCGGGCCGCGGAGATGCGCTCGGGGGTGGTGCCACTGGTGAGCCGGGGGTCCAGGGCCGGGTCCTCGTACGGGGCGACGTTCAGCGCTTCGGCCAGCCAGTAGCGGGCGTTGACGTGGTTGCGTTCCATGGTGCTGCCCGGCTCGATGGCGCAGTCGGATCCGTAGTAGGTGCCCAGGAACATGTCGAGGAGCAGTTCGCGGTCGCCCGTTACGGTGTCCGGGGAGAGCTGACCGGTGTCCGTGGTGCTGCGCAAGGCGTCCTGCCGGAAGGAGGCGGGAGCGGGGAGGTCCAGTCGGGTCATGGCCCGCACCAGCGGGGTGAGGTTGGCGCGGAGGTGGGGCTCGTACGAGGTGTAGCCGCGGCCGAGACAGATCTCGGGGCGGGTTCCGTGGCAGCGGACGTCGCCGGGGCGCGCCTCCAGGTACAGGGGGTGCGCCGCGGCGAGGTGGCCGGCCGAGAGGGCGCACAGTACGGCGGTGGCGACGGCGGCGAGGAGGTGCCGGGGGCGCAGGCGGTGGAGTGCGGCGCTCCAGGCTCCGGCGAGCAGCGCCAGGAGGGTCGCGGCCAGGTAGAACGCGACCTGGGACGTCTGGGTGCCGGCCTTGGGGCGCAGCCCGACGAGCGAGCTGGTGGCGCCGCCGACCATCACGAACTCGGAGAGGTCGCCCGCGTAGAGGAGGAGGAAGGCGAGGAACACGGCGATCGCGACCATCGGAGCCGCGAGCTTTCCGCCGTCGCCGCCGAGCCAGCCCGCCGTGAGGCCCACGGCGCACGCGAGGCCGAGGAGGGTGAGCGCGGGCAGCGGGGTGAGGAGTTCGGGGAGGCCGAGGACGGGTGGGGTGCCGGACCAGGCGACCAGGCCGAGGACCAGTGCCAGCCCGAGCAGGAAGGCCGCGGCGGACCAGGCGGTGAGTGCGGCCCAGGCCGCCGCCAGCATCGCAAGGGGGCGGTGGTGGGCGTACAGGAAGGCATCGGCGCGGGAGAGGCGGTGGCCTTCCCAGGCGGCCACGCCGGCCAGCAGCGGGCCGAGCAGCATCACGGTGAAGTTGTACTGGTAGACCGCCCACATGGGCTCGTGCTGCCAGGCCATGGGGCGCAGCAGGGTGTTGAGGACCACGAGGAGGAGGAAGAAGGGGAACGCGGTACGGCCGAGGGACCGGCGCAGGTGGAGGAGGAGGGCGCTGGTGGTCATCGGGCACCGCCGTCGGTGTGGTCGGGCACGGGAACGGGCATCGGCATCGGCACGAGTACGGGAACGGGAACGGGCAAGGGCACAGGCACAGGCACGGGCACGGGCTTGTCCGTGGGGTGGCTGCCCGCGGCCGGCCGCTTGCCCGGTGCGTGGCTGTTCAAGAGCCACCGCCCGTGCCGCCCTGGGCGGGGCCGCCGCCCGCAACGCCCTGGGTGCAGCCGGCGCCCGCAGCGCCCTGGGCGGGGCCGCCGCCCGCAGCGCCCCGGGTGGAGCCGGCGCCGCCGACGCCCCGGGTGGAGCCGGTATCGCCGACGCCCCGGGCAGGGCCGTCGCCGCCGCTCAGGTCGTGGAGGGCCTGTTCCACCGAGCGGGCCGTGGTGGTGTCGACGCCGGCTCCGGCCCGGGCCATGAGTTCCGCGGGCGTGCCGTCGAAGACGACGCGGCCTTCGCGCAGCGAGACGACCCGGTCGGCCAGCAGCTCGATGTCCTCGGTGTGGTGGGTGCTCAGTACGACGCAGCGGGTGCGGCCCATGCGGGCCAGGTACGTGCGCAGTTGGATGCGGTGTTCCACGTCGATGCCGGTCGTCGGCTCGTCCAGGAGGAGGACGGCGGGCTGGTGGACGACGGCCTGGGCGATGTGTGCGCGCTGGCGGTTGCCTCCGGAGAGGTTGCGCAGGCGGGCGTCGGCGACATCGGTGAGGTTCAGGTCCTCGACCACGCGCCCGATGGCCTCGGCGCGCCGGCCGCGGGGCACACCGCGCAGCCACGCCGCGTACGTCACGGCTTCGCGGACGGTGAAGTGGCCTGGGAACTCGGGCGCTTGGGGCAGGTAGCCGATGCCCTCGCGGTAGCGGCGGAGGTCTGTGCGGCGGTCCGGGCGCGGGTAGGGGCGGGGGTCCGGGCGCTGGTCGCCGAGTGAGACCGAGCCGGCCGCGGGCCGGAGGAGGTGCGCGCAGGCCCTGAGCAGCGTCGTCTTGCCGGATCCGTTGGATCCGGTGAGTGCGGTGACACCCGGGTGGAAGGAGAGGGCCGGGATGTCGAGGGCGGTCTTGGCCCGGTAGCGGACCAGGAGGTCGCGGACGTCGAGGCGGAGGGCGCCGTCTCCGGACCCGCCGGGATCCGACACGGGATGCGCCTCGTCCTGTGCCCCGTCCCCACGCCGAGGGGGGTTGATCATCGCGATGTCCTCGGTGTCTCAGTAGTTGAAGGAGGGAAGGGCCTGGGCCGAGCAGGTGTCGGGCACCGGCCAGCCGAGCTGCACGCAGGCCCGGGTGCCTCCGCGGACGGACTTCGCCGTGGCCTCGAGTGGGTGCTTCAGGTAGTGGGTGACGTAGTACGTGTGGTTGTGCTCGGGTGTGTTCAGCGGGAAGACCTCGGCACCGTTCTCGAAGTACCAGTGCCCCTCCGTGTAGACCGTGTTGCTGTCCGCGGCGAGGTCCTTCGACATGACCTTGTTCTTCGCGCTGATGTCGCGCTCGTTGCGGAAGTCGCCGTACGCCGTCGCGCGCGCCTTTCCGTCGTAGGACGCGGTGACGCTCCCCAGCCCACGGCTGACGCGGAACCCGCCACGGCCGTGACGAGGAGGACCCCTCCGGTGGCCAGGACGACCGTTCGAGGGGTGGTGCGGAGCATGAACACACCTTTCGGCGCAGGGGTTTCGGGAGAGCAGAGCATGCCACGCGGTATGTGGCCGTTTAGCCCGGATGGGGGGCCGAAGCCCCTATCGGCCCCGAACGGGCGACACGGTCGTCAACGCGTCAGCGGCGCGTGGCACGGGGAGGGCGTGGGGGTGGGGCCGTGGGTCTGTACGAGGGGGGTGGGGGTGGGTCTGTGGGTTTGGGGGGTGGGTGGGGGTGGGGAGCGTGCGTAGGGTGGGGTGTGAGGCCGCATAGTGCCGTTGACCTGGCGCTTTGCGGGAAGTGGCGCATACAGGAATGGGGCGGCACCGATGCGTGAGTTGGTGGAGACGGCGCGGCAGTGGGTGGCCGAGGGGCGGGCCGGGTATCTGGCGCGGCCCGTCACCGAGCAGGGGTTCGGGCCCCGGGATCCGGCCGGTGCCGTGCTCGTGGACGCGGCGCGCGGGGAGTGCTTCGGGGCGCTGTACCGAGGGGTCTTCGATGCCGAGCTCGTCGCCGAGGCCGCCGCGATGGGGGCCGGGGACACCGCTCGGGTGTGCGAGGTGTCCGTGCGCGGGGCCGAGGCCGTGGAGGCGAAGCTGACCTGTGGCGGGCAGGCCGAGGTGCTGCTCCAGCCGCTCGCGGCGATCCCGGCCGAGTGGTGGGAGCTGCTCGGGGAAGGGGTAGGGGTGGCGTTGGTGACCCGGCTGAACGAGGGCGCCGACCGGGCGGTCAGTGAGGTCGTACGGGCCACCGACGCCGCGTTCGACGATGCCGGGCGGCGCGCCGGGGAGCTGCTCGCGACGCGGCGGGCCGGGCGGGACGCCCTGTACGGGGAGACCGGGCTGGCGCTGGTGGAGGCGTACCCGTCGGCTCCGTACGTGGTGATCGGCGGGGGCGGTGAGCTGGCCGGGATCATCGAGCGGCAGGCGCTGCTGCTGGGCTGGGAGGCCGTACTGGTCGAGGGTGCGGAGGAGGCCGCGAAGGTGGTCCGGGCCCGGCGGGACGCCGCGTGCCTGGTCATGCTGAGCCACGACGAGGCGTTCGACGTGCCGACGCTGCGCCTGGCGCTGGCCCTGGGGGTTCCGTACGTCGGTGCGCTGGGCTCGCGGCGGACGACCGCGCGGCGGCGCGAGGGGCTGATCGCCGCCGGGGTGGGCGAGGCCCAACTGGCCCGGGTGCACGGGCCGATCGGCCTGGATCTCGGCGCCCGCACCCCGGCGGAGACGGCGCTGGCGATCTGCGCCGAGATCCTGGGGGTGCTGGGCGGGCGCGAGCTCGACACCCTGCGGGACACGGACGGGCCGATCAACTCCTGAGGGTCCGTTGGTGTGTTGATGCGTTGATGCCGGGGAGCTGGGGCGGGTGGCGGGCTCGGGGGTATGGCGTTCGTCGGTGCGGAGGCGGCGGGCGCTGCCGGGCGCCTGTGCACGGGCGGGTACGTGGGTACGCGTACCCGTAACGGTTCGTCTGCGGTCGGCGGGCCGGGTCAGCTCTCACCCAGGGCGCGCTTGAGCTGCGCCTTGTTCATGTCCGAGCGGCCGTGGACATTGCGGCGCCGGGCCTCCGCGTAGAGCTGGTCGTACGTGGGGCCCTGCGGGCCGGAGTGGGAGTGCAGGCCTCCGCGGCGGGACGAGGACATGTCCTGGAGGGATTCCTTGCTGGCGGTCTTGGATTCGCCGGCCCGGGCGCGTTCCTTGTTGACCGTCCGGGCGGCGATCTCCTTGGCCTTCTCCTCGGGCTCGCCGCGCTGCTCCAGGCCCTCCTTGATGTGCTCGTACTGCCGTTCGCGCTTGGGGGAAGATCCGCGGGGCATGACCGGCCTCCTTCTCGGCTGGGTGGCTGGGGTCGCTTCGGGCCCGCTTCGGCTGTCCCCGGCGCGTACCCCGGATGGCGCAAGGTATCCCGGCCAGAACAGCGCATATCACTGCGAAGTGCGGGAAACTGGGTCGCATGGACACGATCCTGAGCGTGGACTCCACCCTGACCGACATCGCCTGGTTCCTGGTGGTCGGGATTATCGTCGCGGGCTTCCTGCTCGCCGGCTTCAGGCTGGGGCAGCGGGTCCGGGCGAAGGAGCCACCGCCGCCCACCCCCGAGAGCCAGCCCCACCTGCCGAACGGCGGAGCCGTCTACGAGGTCCGCGAGGAACGGGAGCACGTGGAGATTCCCGAGGGCGGTCTGCGGCCGCACGAGATGCAGGGCTACGGGAACTTCGGCTCCACCACCTCCAGCCACCCGGACGAGGTCCGCAAGGCGCGCGAGGCCGCCCACCGGCCCGTGGAGGGGCCTGGTCCGCATCCGCAGCCGGGGGCGCCCCCGGACTCGGGGCGCGGCGCGCACAGCTAGTCGGGGCCGCTCGTGGTTCGTGGCTCGTGGTTCGGGGCTCGTAGCCCGTAGCCGGGGCCGCTCGCGCGGCATCCCGCCCGCTCGCTTCCCCGTATCCCGCCTGTTCCCCAGTACCCCTCACCCCTGGCCCGCGCCTCCCGCGCGGGTCAGAGGTCCGTCCGCAGCCGCAGCACCTCCGGCGGCGGGTGCCGGGCCGAGGTGTGCCGGACCTCCGCCGTCAGGGGCGGGTCGAGCGGCCGGAACGGCACCTCGCCGAGCCCGATCGCGGTGACCGTCGCCGACGCCCCGGCCGCCCCCGTACCCCGCGCCGCCCCCGAAGTCCCCGACGCCACCGCCACCGCCTCCGCCACCTCCGCGCGCAGCGCCGCCGTCAGCGGGCTCGACACCAGCGGGGTCTCGTCCCCGACGGGCAGGACGAGGACCAGGGCCAGCGGGCGGCGCGGGGTTCCCGTGTAGCCGACCACCGCCGCGTCCCGTACGTCCGTGTGCCGCAGCTTCTGCCAGCCGCGCCGGCCGGCCGGGTAGGTCTGGTCCAGCCGTTTGACGACCAGGCCCTCGATGCCGCTGGCGGGCAGGGTCTCGTACCAGGTGGCCGCGAGCTCCGGGTCCGTGGTCATCGGCACCGGTTGCAGCGGCGGGCCGAGCGGCAGCAGCAGGTCCACGAGCAGGGCCCGGCGGCGCTCGTACGCCCGCCCGCGCAGGTCCAGCCCGGCCAGTTCCAGCACGTCGAAGGCGGCGTACGAGGCCGGCAGCGTCTGCGCCAGTACGGCGGCCCGCGCGGCCGTGGCCGCCGCCCGGCGCTGCACCAGCGCGAAATCGGTGCGGCCCGCGTGCCAGACCACCACCTCGCCGTCGAGGACCGTACCGGCGGGCAACTGCCGTGCGGCCGCCTCCAGATCGGGGAAGGCGCTGGTCACGATCCGGCCGGAGCGCGCCTGGAGCAGGACGCCGGTCTCCGAGCGCACGATGACCAGGCGGTGGCCGTCGTTCTCCAGACTTCGGTGTGTCTCATGAGACACACCGAAGTCTGGACGTTGCCCGCCGACCGGCCTCCGGCAGACCTTGTTGGGCCTCTGCGTCAACCCAGAGTGACATCCGGTCACTGCAGGCAGTTCGGCGCGACATCATTCGGTGGCCGGGGCAGGGACTGCGGGCACTCGCCAAGACATGCTGCAGTGGTCCGCTGACCTGGCCGAACGTCGACGCTCGGCGCCGGAGCTGTCGGTCTACTCGTGTAGCGTCTTCGGGAACCTTGGGGGTGGGGATCATGAGTGGTGGCAGCCCAGACCTGGAGATGGATCCGGTCGCCGTGCGGAACATCCAGGACGGTCTGCGGTCCGCAGTCGGGGAGCTGCGGGAGTTCGCTATGGACACCTCGGCGGTGGCGGGTGGCGGCGTGGGCCAGCTGGCGCTGACGGGTATGGAGGCCGGCCATCCGGCGGTCGCTGCGGCCCTGGAGGGCTTCTGCGAGCGCTGGGATCTGAGCGTGAGCAGTCTCTTCGTCATGACCAGTGGGCTCGCCGAGCGCCTTGGTATCGCGGCCGGCTCGGTGTGGGAGGAGGACCAGTACCGCAGGGGCACTTTCAAGGTGCTGGTCAACGCCGGTATTGGCAACCCCTACGCGTCGGAGGACGAGGTCGAGAAGAAGTCCATGGACGCGATCCTCTCCGATCACGCGTTCAAGCGGGAGACGCCGGAGCAGGCGCGTCAGGCCAGGGAGGACTTCGACCGTACGTGGGCGGACACCAAGCGCGGCATCCTCAACGAGGGTTTCGGCGGCGGGGTGTTGGAGGAGGTCGCCGACGCGCAGGGCATGGGCCGCGAGACCCTCGACCGCGTCCGCAACCCGCAGGACGCGGACCAGCAGGGTGGACATCAGGACAGTGATCAGAGCGGGGATCGGGGGAGCTCCTGATGGGCGGAGGCAACTGGCTGGAGAAGGGTGCCGCCTTGACGGGCGACGCCGTCGAGTGGCTCGGCGACAAGACCGCCGACACGTTGGAGGATGTCGGCTGGCAGGGGGGCGCCAACGCCGTCCGCAATACGGCGAACTCTGCGGCGAACCGCCTCGGAGCCGAGGTCACCGAGGTCGAGCTCGGCCAGAGCGACGATCCCAAGCAGCTGGTCCATGGCAGCGCGAGCAGCCTGCGGACGACCGCCGGGCACCTGAGTGATTTCCACGCGGCCTTTACCCGTACCGGGGAGGGCCTGAAGAAGCTGGGCACGGACGGCATCAAGGGCGCGTCGGCCGACGCCTTTCGGGACTCCGTCCAGGAGAAGGCGCCCCGCTGGTTCGCGGCCGCGTCCGCCTTCGAGACGGCGGCAGGCGCGGTCGGTCGCTTCGCCGACACGGTGACCTGGGCACAGGGGCAGGCGAAGGAGGCGATCGACGAGTACAAGACCGCCGTCAAGCTGTCGGAGAACGCCCACACCGCCTACGACACGTGGGTCAAGGACTACGAGTCGGCTGTCAAAGCGCAGCAGGATCCGCTGCCGGCCCGCCCCATGGGTTTCACCGATCCGGGTGCGGACGGCATCAAGGCCGCCCGGCAGAAGCTGGCCGAGGCGCGCCGCCAGCGCGACGACGTGGCCCGCTCGGTGGCGCAGGCGTTGGAGAAGGCCCGTGACGCGGCGCCGAAGGTGTCGGCCGCCGATGCCGCGCTGGTCGAGCTCGTCCGCAAGGGCGCGGAGGCTGAACACTTCCTCGGCGGAGTCGCCAAGGGCGCGGCCGGCCTGGTCAACTTCGGCCGCGCGCTCAGCCCCCAGGACCCGTACAACATCACCCACCCGACCGTGGCCCAGATGGGCCTCAACAGCATGGGTGCCGGCTTCCTCACTGCCGCCAACGACCCGGGCGCCGCTGCCAAGGCCATGGCCGACAGCGCGATGAAGGACCCCTTCGAGTTCGGCGGGAAGCTCGTCCCGGAAGCCGCCGGCCCCAAGGGGGGTGGCCTGCTGTCCGACGCTGCCCGCAGAGCCGTCGGAGCCGCCCGCCTCCTCGAGGATGTCCCGAGCAAGAAACCTACGGGCCGTGATCACTCCGACTCTGACCCGCACGGCACTTCCCGCTGCGGCAAGGACAAGACCTGCGCCGGCGACCCCGTCGATGTCGCCTCCGGCCGAATGGTATTGCCCCAGACCGACCTTGTCCTGCCCGGCTCACTACCCCTCATATTCGGTCGGACCTTCGAATCCTCCTACCGGGCCGGCCGCTGGTTCGGACCCTCCTGGTCCTCCACCGTCGACCAGCGCCTCGAGATCGACGCGGACGGCGTGGTCCTGGTCAACGAGGACGGCAGCCTGCTGGCCTATCCGCACCCCGCTCCAGGCCTGCCCGTCCTGCCCGCGCTGGGCCGGCGCTGGCCGCTGTCGGTCGAGCCGGACGGCACCTACACGGTCACCGACCCCGTCACCGGCCACGTCCGGCACTTCACCGAGACCGGGCTCCTCACCCAGATTAGCGACCGCAACGGCGCCTGGATCGCCTACTCGTACGACGAGCAGGGCGCGCCGCTGTCGATCACCCACAGTGGCGGCTACGCCCTGTCCCTCACCACCTCCGACGGCCGAATCATCGCCCTCTCCCTCGCCGACGGCACGCCCGTGCTGCGCTACGGCTACACCGATGGCCACCTCATCGAGGTGACCAATTCATCCGGCCGCCCCTTGCGTTTCGGCTACGACGACGAGGGCCGGATCGTGTCGTGGACCGACACCAACGACCGGCGCTTCGACTACGTCTACGACGACCGGCACCGCTGCGTGGCCCAGTCCGGCGCGAACGGCCACCTGAACATCCGCTTCACCTACGAGGACGGGCTGACCACCCTCACCGACTCCCTCGGCCACCGCACCCTGTACACGATCAACGACCGCGCCCAGGTCGTGGCCGAGACCGACCCGACCGGGGCTACCACCCGCTCCACGTACGACCTCTACAACCGCCTACTCTCCCGCACTGACCCCCTGGGCCACACCATCCACTTCATGTACGACGAGCGGGGCCTGGTCACCGACGTCACCCGCCCCGACGGCCGTCGGGCCGGCGCCGAGTACGACGCGTCGCTCGGCCTGCCGGTGAAGGTGGTCAACCCCGACGGCACGACCGCCTGCCAGACCTACGACGGACACGGCAACCGCACCTCGGTAACAGATGCCGCCGGCGCCACGACCCGGTTCACGTACGACACGCGCGGCCACCTCGCGTCGGTTACGGACGCCCTGGGACACACCACGACTGTCGAGTGCGACGCCGCCGGCCGCGTCACGGCGACCGCGGACCCCCTGGGCGCGAGGACCACGTACGACCACGACGCCTTCGGCCGCCCCACCGTGATCACCGACCCGTTGGGCCGGACCACCCACGTGACCTGGAGCACGGAAGGCCGTCTGCTGCGCCGCGAGCACGCCGACGGCACCTCGGAGTCCTGGACCTACGACGGCGAGGGCAACTGCCTCACCCACACCGACGCGGTCGGCGGCGTGACCGTCTCCGAGTACGGCGACTTCGACCTCCTCACGGCCCGCACCACCCCCGACGGGACCCGGCACGAGTTCACCCACGACAGCGAGCTGCGCTTGACGCAGGTCACCAACCCCCAGGGCCTGACCTGGGGCTACCGCTACGACGCCGCCGGCCGCCTGACCTCCGAGACGGACTTCGACGCCCGCACCCTGACCTACGCCTACGACGCAGCCGGCCGCCTGACCGCCCGTACCAACGCCAGCGGCTCCACCACCCACTACGAGCACAACGTCCTCGGCCAGATCGTCCGCAAGACCACTCCTGAGGGCCCCACCAGCTTCGAGTACGACGTCTCGGGCGCCTTGGCGGCGGCCACCTCCCCGACCACAGCTATCACCTGGCTCCGCGACCGCGCAGGCCGCCTGGCTTCCGAGACGGTCAACGGCCGCACCTTGACGTACGACTACGACCTCGTGGGCCGCCGCACGTCCCGTACAACACCCACTGGCACCGAATCCTGCTGGACGTATGACGCGGCCAGCCGCCGCTCCTCGCTGACCGCCTCGGGCCGCACCCTGGACTTCGAACGGGATGCCGCCGGCCAGGAGCTCATACGTACCCTCGCCAACACAGTCACCCTCGCCCAGCAGTACGACGCCCTCGGCCGCCTTACCACTCAGCGCTTCGCGGGGCGGCGCCGCGACTACGCCTACCGCCCCGACGGCCACCTCACCGCCATCGATGACCGCCACTTCACCCTCGATGCCGTGGGCCGCGTCACGGCCGTCGACGAGCCCCGGCGGACCGAGCGCTACACCTACGACGAGGCCGGCAACCTGACCTCCGCCATCTGGCCCGACCGCCACCCGGGCGCCGAGGCCCGCGGCGGCCGCACGTACGAGGGCACCCGCATCATGCGGGCCGGCTCGGTCCGCTACGAGCACGACGAGCTGGGCCGGGTCACCCTCCGCCAGAAGACCCGCCTCTCGCGCAAGCCGGACACCTGGCGTTACGAGTGGAATGCCGAGGACCAGCTCGCCGCGGTGACCACCCCCGACGGCACCGTGTGGCGTTACACCTATGACCCGCTGGGCCGCCGCACCTCCAAGCAACGCCTTTCCGCCACAGGCGAGGTCGCCGAGGAGGTTGTGTTCACCTGGGACGGCACCACCCTCTGCGAACAGACCACCGACGCACGGGTCGCCCTCACCTGGGACCACGACGGCCTGCATCCGCTCGCCCAGACCGAACGCGTCCTCGGCACGACGGACGACCGCTTCTTCGCGATCGTCACCGACCTCGTGGGCACCCCGACCCACCTCCTCGCCGAGGACGGCGAAGCCGCCTGGCACACCCGCACCACCCTCTGGGGCACTACCACCTGGAACCGAGACGCGACGGCGTACACCCCGCTCCGCTTCCCAGGCCAGTACTTCGACCCCGAATCTGGTCTCCACTACAACTACTTCCGCACCTACGACCCCGAAACAGCCCGCTACCTCACCCCCGACCCCCTCGGCCTCACCCCCGACCCCAACCCCACAACCTACGTCCACAACCCCCACACCTGGGCAGACCCCCTCGGTCTGGCCCCCGAGGGATGCCCTCAAATCGACGAGGGCAAGCTCGACTATCTATTCGACAATAACATCAAAGCTGATGACCATAATTCTGCGAGGGCAAAACAGAACGCGGATCAGCTGAAGAGCATCGGATTCTCCGACACTCCCGCCTCGCGCGAATATGTCCGCAACCACCTGCGCGAGGCGGTAAAGAACGGACTGGAGGAAACTTATACCGACCAATGGGGCACCTTCGGCAAGACGCACTCTGTCATAATGGGCCCATCGGGGATGCGTGAAGCCGAGGCGATGTGGCAGATGATGCCAGACGGAAGCCCGAGACTCACGACGGTGATCTTCAAGGGAGGGAAGTGGTGGACGAACATCATCGGATGAGATTCATGAATACAGGGGAAACGGGCATCGACTAACTTTCCCTAAGTCTCAACAAGCGCAAGGGGTGGATTGTGGGAGGATTCGCAACACCAGAGTTGCAAGAGTTCGTCAATGCATTCGGAGTGGAACCCATCATTACGGGAGACGGTCAATGCAGAGTCAACTTCACTGACGTAGTCGACGGGAAACTAGAGTTCTCGTACGATGCGATCGGCAGGTCTGTCGCAGTCACTTGGCGCCCCGAACAGGGAGACTCAAGCTTCACCATCTTTCGAGAGGGAGCAACGCTCCTTCGTATTATCGATGGGCCCGAGTCGACGAAGGTGACTGTGGATTTCAGCACTAACGACACCATCGGGAACATGGAAATTCAAGTATTCCCTAAGGTTGCCGTCTCAGATCGTACCCTGCTCTGCTGAAAACCTCCTTCAGCTATGCCCCAATCCCCACACACGGGTCGAATCCATGGGGCTGGCAGGCTCCTACGCCAGGCGGTGACCGCATTGTGGGCGAAAGTCCCAGATGGATGAACTGATGACAGAAGAGGAACCGGCAATCCGTATCGCCCCGTGGATGCACATCATCACGACAGGCGGCGGCATGCATCTTGATGAACTCCTGCCTACGTCAGGCAGCGTTTACGTGGCGCGCCTGAGTGGGCAGGACATGCCCGACGAGATTTCAACGCTTCAGCAGTTCGATGAATTGATGAAGTTCCCCGAACATTTCGGATGGAACTGGAATGCATTCTACGATTGCCTGCGCGACCTCCGATGGCTTTCGTCGGATTACCACCTCCTGATCATCGAATCTGCCGAGAGCATCCTTTCCGAGGATGACGTTGCTCGCGAGGAGTTTTTCAGAACCCTATTGCGCTCTGGTCAGCGGTGGTCCTACACCAAGCGACCCGAGGGTGTGACGCTCAGCAAACTCTCGGTCGTCCTGTCATGCGGCACGGAATCCGCATCCAGCCTCGCGAGACGGCTTGGAGAACTTCAGAACCCACGCAACTTCTAGGCAACATGCAGCATCAGCGATGCTCAACAGCAGCCGTCAGTTTGGCGACACAGAAGTCGGGTCGCCCGATGGAAAGGCGTGGGCCGAGTTGAAACGCGGGGTGATCTTCAGCGAAGGAGTCGCTGCGGTGCGGCTGGAACGATATCTGAGGCAGATTGCGCCGCAAGCGATACTTTCGCAGTCCATGGGAACTCCTCTCATTTCCCCACAACCTATCGCGCTCCCCATGGGCATGGGGTTCGGGCTGAGAGCCCAGTACTTCACTCCTCGAACCTGACACGCACGAACTTGGCTGTCTCGTGGCGACCGGCAGTCTCGCGCACTTCAACCAGGACAGGCTCGATGACCGGGGTCACGAGGCCGTGGTCGGGATGTTCGGTCCGCTCGCCCAGTCGGCCGCGTACCGATTCGCCGACCTGCCGAGCCTGCATTCCCGTCAGGCGCGGCGAGGTCTTCACGGTTCGGCCGTCGGGAAGCTCCACGAGAAGAGCATACGGTCGCTGTTCCGGACCGAAGACGCCGAGGAGTCTGCCGTCTCGGGTGTCGGAGTGCCTGATCTTCCTCCATGCCCACGTTTCCCCCGGCTGATAGGTCGAACTGAGCGACTTCGCCACGATCCCTTCGACACCCACGGCCCTCATCTCGCGAAACCAGAGGTACGCAATCCCCTCGTCCAGCGTGGCCAGCACACGCTGGAGGGGCGGCTCGGCATCGCCCAAAGCCGCACCGAGGAGCTCCCACCGCTCCCATAGCGGCAGACCCCTGACGTCCATGCCTGGGATGGCGAGGATGTCGAAGGCGATGTAGTAGACCGGAATTCTTTTCCGCTCGCGATCGGCGCGGGATCGAAGCAGATCAGTGAAGTTCAGCCGCCCGTCACGGTAGGCGCAGAGCTCGCCGTCCAGGACGATTCCGGGCGGTAGATTCTCGTGCAGATATTCGGCAACCTGCGGGAACTCTCTGGTGAGGTCCCTCCCGGATCTTGACTGCAAGAACACTCTTCCGCCCTCCAGGATGAAGGCGAGTACGCGGAACCCATCCAGCTTGAGGGAGTATTGAAGACCCCCAGGCATGCTGTCCTGCTCGGGGATCTCATCGGCCGGGCGCGGACGCATGACATCGAGGGGCGGTTGGAGGACCACATTCGGCGAACTCTCATCCATTCCGCCAGGGTCTGCTGGCCAGGTCTTCGGCACGGTGGGGCTCGCTGGTCCGGCTGGTCTGTCACCGGAACAGCGTCACCCCGCGCGGGCTCGAAGGTCATTCACGGGTAGTGTGAGCGCGGTCGAGTGGGATGACGAGGGCCGATCGCTTGGCCAGTTGTTCGCGGAATGCCGCGTTCTCGGCCAGCAGGGCCGCGATGACGGTGGCAGCGGCATCGACCTGGTCCTGGAGCTGCCGGCATTCCTGTCGCCTCTTGCGGAGCTTGCCGCGAACTTCGCTGAGCTCCTCGCGGCGCTGTCGGTCCAGGGTGGTAGCCGGACTCTCGTCGACTCGTCTGTCCCATTCGGCGAGGACTGAGGTTCGCGGTTCATGGTGGCTCGGCTGACGCCGGCCTCGCGCCACAGGTTGTTCTTGGTGAGTGTGCCGTCGGTTCGGTTCGGCTTACCCGACAGGAGTCGTTCCATGGCTTCGTGGAGCGCTTGCTCGGCCCTGGGCGACACGGTCACTGGTCCGCCCTCTTGATCATGAGCTCGACATCGTGCAGTTGTGCGTCGAGTAGGGCCCGCCGGTTCATGGGGATCTTGGGTGTGTCGAGCAATCTGATCAAGGAGGAGCGTTCGGCCTGCCAGATAGGCAGGTGCTCTGGGCCGAGGACGCTGTTGGCGCATCGGGACGGCTGGCAGCGGTCAAGGAGCGGGCCCCGGTGCCCCTCCGGGACGACAGCGTCTTCCAGGCATTTCGCGCCGACGGGGTCTTCGTCGTTCATCGTGCAGTGGTTCAGCTTGCCGAATCGGATGGAGATCCGGGTGCGTCGCAGGAGGTCAAATTCCACGCGGACGTCTCCGCGCTGGGCAAATGCCGGTGCTGCGGAGGGCTTCGGCCTGCTGACGGACGGCGGCGAAAGCCTCCCGCATCCGCTCGGCTCCGGGACCGAAACCGATGCTCTCACCACGCCTGTCGGCGGTGTAGAGGTCCTTGAGCCGCTGGAACCGGCGGTCTGCGATCGCGGTGTCGAGGTGGCGGGCCCAGGACGGGTCGTGATCCATGTAGCCCTGCGTGGTGCGCTTGGCCAGGGCCCGGGTGGCGGCATGCTTGAGCTGCATGCCGACCGCGATCTCAGAGCCGGGGAAGTCCTTGGTGAGCATGGTCATCGTTCGGCGGAACATGTGGGGCGTGACGTTCTGCTGCGGGATCTCGTCGAGGTCGGTGATGCGACGGGAACGATTGACGTGGGCGATGAAGTCGGCGACCGCGTGCCCGCTGACGAACCCCTCCCCGGTAGATCGAGGACTCGCGGACGCGAAGGCCAATTCGTTGTGCTGAGACAGCTGGGAGGCGACGTCGATGGCGTCGGCGACCGGAGCAATGATCCACCATTGCTTCGTGGGCAGGTCCGGGTCCAGTTTGCGTTTGGTCGATTTCACCGCCGGGGTACCGTAATGCTCCACGACGGCACCCTTGATGATCTCCCGGATCTCGCAATCCCGCATCATCGACAGCGCGGCGACGAAGACGTAGCAGGCATTGCGCAGGGCGACGCACTCCAGCCACAGGTCGCGGGGCTGTAGCGAGTCATGCCAGGGGCCGCGGCTCCCATCGGGCCGTGACACCTGGATGAGGTCGACCATCAGGCCGACCTGCGTACGGCCCGCCTCGGCGAGCTGTTCGACGACCGCCCGGCGTTCGCGGCCGGGCCGGGACGCGGTTTCGAAGAGGCGGGCATGCCTTGGTTCGGCTCCGATCGTCCAGCACAGCAGTGACCAGTTGACCGGCCCCTCCGCCGCGCCAGCCGCGTGCATGGGAACC
Source organism: Streptomyces sp. NPDC058525 (assembly GCF_042719495.1). Taxonomy (NCBI): domain Bacteria; kingdom Bacillati; phylum Actinomycetota; class Actinomycetes; order Kitasatosporales; family Streptomycetaceae; genus Streptomyces; species Streptomyces sp. NPDC058525. Next base: position 52,571 of record NZ_JBHXNP010000024.1, on the reverse strand, counting down.
ATGTGATCGCGGTCAGCGACCCAGGCCCTGAAGAGCCGGTCTGCCTCGGCTGTGCGGATTTTTTGGGCCCGTGCCTGAACGTCCTGCCATTGGGATCGGGCGCGCAAGATGTCCGGGGCGAACACGCTGACGTACGTCCACGCGGCGCGGACAAGGGGGAACCACGTCTCCGGAGCGATCACCGGGGTCTTGAGATCCGGCACGATGGGCTGGTTCAGGACCGCGTTGGTGGAAACACCGGGCCAGGGGTCTCGCTGCAGGCCTCCGCATGCGAAAGCGTGACGGAACCGGTAGAGGGCCTTGATCAGATGGACGTGCCCGAGGGCGCTGGTTGCCTCGCCGGTCTCACATCGCCGCGCGACGTAGCCCTGGAAGTCGTCATCGCTCCAGTCGCCGAGACTTGCGGGCAGCCGTCGGGCGGCGCCGAAGGCGGCCATGGCCCGCAGATGTCCGATCCGCTGAGCGACGGTGACAGGCGACAAAGGCGCAGCCGGCAGGTGAAGGTCGCGCGCGAGAACGGCCGGATGTCGCGGATTGAACCAGACCATGGCCAGTTCGCGGGCCATGAGATTCCACTCCGGGCTGAGGTCGCGAAACCAGACACGCATGCCCGCAGCCTGCATTTTCGGAGCGCGCCTGACCACGCCGTTGATGTCCCAGCACTCCGTGTTGCCGAACCGTGGGGGCTTCGCCCCGTCCAACATCGGGTGGGCCTGGATGCCGGGCTCGTCATCACGGAAGATCGATCGACTATGGGGCAGGGCGAGGTGCTTGGTCATGCGTCGAACTCCACGTGTGCGGCGAGGGGAAGCTGCGGGTCAGACCCTGGTCGGCGACCTGCTGACGAGCCAGCGTGATCTCCGCGTCGGTGCGGGCTGCGATCGCCTCGGTGACGTTCACGCGGCTCTGTCCCCAAAGCGCGTGGAAGTGCTGGGGTGACAGCCGCAGCTGCAGCTGGTCCAGGTGCGCCGAGAACAGCAGCAACTGGGGCAGGTTGGACGGCAGCACGAACGCGTTGCGGCATTCCAGGCAGCGTGTGGGTGCGACCGGGCAGAGCTGGCCGGGCCGTCCGTACGGTGAGTCGAGAGGGTCTCGGCAGCTTGAGACGCCCATGTCCAGCTGGCCGGCCCGCAACTGCTCCACGTCGTCGAGGCTGAGGCCCAGGGTGGCGGCTGATCCCGGCTCATGCAGCGCCGCTTCCGCTTCTTCGGTGAGTACAAGGGGCCCGTCCAGCGCCTAGGCGAACCAGCGTTGCTGAGCTGCTGTGATGACGTTCCCGGCGATGACCCGCAGCGTGGTGCCATGGGCGTAGTGGCTGTGGAAGGTTTCCACCGAGTGGTCGTCGGCGATATCGCTGACCCGACCGTTCGGCTCGTACGCCAGGCCCGCCCCGCGCGGGAGGGTCCGTACGGCCGTGGCCAGCGCGACGCGGATCACGGCCGGGCTCCTCGCGTCCCCGGCAGCCGGCCGGCCCGGTCGGGGTCGGTCAGCGGGCCGAAGAGGTCCCCGTCGCGCTCCAGCCTCGGCGGGATGTCGTCGGCGAGGAAGACCAGGTCGGAAGGGCGGCGGCAGGCCTCGACCTCCGCCCAGGACACCGGGGCGGACACGGTCTGCCGGGCCCGCGCGCGCAGGGTGTAGGGCGCGGCGGTGGTCTTGGCGGCGGCGTTCTGGCTGTGGTCGACGAAGACCTTGCCAGGGCGCAGCGCCTTGGCCATGCGGTGGACGACCAGGTCGGGAAGCTCGCGCTCGGCCTCCTGCGCGAGCTGCTTCGCGTACGCCGACACCTGCTCGGAGGGGGTCGGCTCGAGGGGTACGGCCAGGTGCATGCCCTTGGAGCCGGAGGTCTTGGCGTAGGCGTGCAGGCCGTCGGCGGCGAGCCGGTCGCGCAGCCACAGCGCGGCGGCGCAGCACTCGACGACGGAGGCGGGCGCGCCGGGGTCGAGGTCGAGGACGAGGCGGTCGGCGACGGCGGGGCTGCCGGCGGGCCACTGGGGGGTGTGGAACTCGACGACGAGGTTGGCGGACCACATGAGGGTGGCCAAGTCGGCGACGACCACCTGCTCGGCGGAGAGGTCCTCGGAGCGGGGCACGGGGGTGGTCTTCACCCAGTCGGGCGTGCCGGGCGGCGGGTTCTTGGTGAAGAAGAGCTGGCCGTCCGGGCCGTCGGGATAGCGCAGGAAGGACACCGGGCGGTCGTGGATGTGGGCGAGGAGGGAGCCCGCGACGGTGGCGTAGTAGTGCAGGACCTCGCCCTTGGTGAAGCCGGTCTCGGGGTAGAGCACCTTGTCGAGGTTGCTCAGCGCGATGCGACGGCCCTCCACCAGTGTGATCGGCGTCATACGATGAGATTGCCACGAATCAGGAGGAACCGTGCGATCCATTTGGAACGGGGCGATCTCCTTCGGCTTGGTCAGCATCCCGATCAAGCTCGTGAACGCCACCGAGAGCCACTCGATCTCCTTCCGCCAGATCCACCTCGGCGACGGCGGGCGGATCCGCTACCGCAAGGTGTGCGAGCTGGACGGCGAGGAGGTGCCGGGCGCCGAGATCGGCAAGGGGTACGAGGAGGCGGACGGGTCGATCATCCCGATCACGGACGAGGACCTCGCGCAGCTGCCGATCGCGACCGCGAGGACGATCGAGATCATGTCGTTCGTACCGGCGGACGAGATCGATCCGCTGCAGATGGACGCGGCGTACTACCTCGCGGCGAACGGGGCGACGGCGGCGAAGCCGTACACGCTGCTGCGGGAGGCGCTGAAGCGGAGCCGGAAGGTCGCGATCGCCAAGTACGCGCTGCGGGGGAGGGAGCGGCTGGGCATGCTGCGGGTCGTGGACGACGTGATCGCGATGCACGGGCTGTTGTGGCCGGACGAGATCCGGGCGCCGGAGGGGGTGGCGCCGGAGGCGGACGTGAGCGTACGGGAGGCCGAACTCGACCTGGCGGACGCGCTGATGGCGACGCTGGGCGAGGTCGAGCTGTCGTCGCTGCACGACGACTACCGGGAGGCCGTGGAGGCGATGATCGCGGCGAAGGCGGGCGGGGCGTTCGAGCCGACGGAGGCCGTGGTGGAGCCGGCCGGCGGGCAGGTGATCGACCTGATGGCGGCGCTGGAGAAGAGCGTGAAGGCGGCGAAGGCCTCGCGGGGGGAGGCCGGTGCCGATGCCGATGCCGATGCGGATACCGAGGCCGAGGTGACGCCGATCAGGGGTCGGCGGAAGTCGACGGCGAGCGGAAGCCGGGGCAAGGCTGGGGCTGGGGCTGCGGCTGCGCCGAAGGCGGTGGGCGGGAAGAAGTCGACGACGGCATCGGCGAAGAAGACCGCGTCGGGCGCGACGAAGAAGGCCGCAGGGGCGGCCAAGTCCACGTCGAAGACCGCCAAGTCGAGCACCGCGGCCACGAAGTCGACGTCGACGGGCACCAAGTCGGCCTCGGCCACGGCAAAGAAGACAACGGGCACGACAAAGAAGGCCACCCCGCCCCGCAAGCGCACGTCGGCCTGAGGTGGGGGGGCGGGGCGGAGCCGGCCGGGGCTTGGTCGGGACCGGAGTTGGGGCCGCGGCGGAGCCGGGCCGGGCCGGCGTTGGGCCAGGGCGGAGCGGGGCGCGCCCACGCAGAGCATGGCCGTGGCCCGGCCGGAGCGAGGCAGAGCCGGAGCCGAGCCCGGAGCCGGAGCCGAGCCGAGGCCGGGGCCGGGGCGGAGCGGTGGCCGGGGCCGCGGCGGAGCGGGGGTCCCGCCGACCGGGGCCTGACCGGAGCGGGGCCGTGGCCTGGGCGGAGCCGGGCCGTGGCCTGGGCGGAGCCGGGCCGTGGCCAGCCGGAGCGAGGCAGAGCCGGGGCCGGAGCGGAGGCCGGAGCTGAGGTCCGGCGGACCGGGGCCGGGCCTGGCCGTTGGGCCGGGGCGGAGCCAGGCCCGGGCCTGGCGAGTCGCCTGCGGTTGTCTCTGCCCCGCCTGGTCGCGTGGCTGGGGGGTCGCGTCGGGGTTCGGGGGCTGGGAGGGCGGGGTTCGGGTGGCCGGTCGGTGGTGGCGGGGTTGGGGGGTTGGGGGTCAGTGTGGGGTGGGGGGTAGCCAGGTTCTTGTGTCTCGGGACAGGGTGAACAGGGCTGCTATGTCCGGGGGTTTGAGGGATGTCGGGGAGGACGTGAGGTCTGCCGCGGCCGTGCCGGGCTGGAGGATGCGGACGTCGCGGAGGGTGGGGGCCACCTCTACGCGGGAGGCGTCGACCACGGCCAGGGCCGGGGTGACCTGGGCGGTCAGGGCGAGGGTGGCGCGGGCCGCCGCGCGGCGGGTCCAGCGGGGATCCGGGCGGGGGTCCGTACGGCCGACCGTGAGGAGGAGGTCGCCGGCCACCGCGCGCTGGCGGCGGCCCGGGACCGTGCGGACGCAGAAGATCCCCGGCGGGCCGATGAGCAGGTGGTCGATGTGGCCGAGGCCGGGGACCGGGACGCAGTGCAGGGTGCGCCAGCCGTCCGCCTCCAGGGCGTCGAAGGTGTCGCGCATCCGCTGCTGGGCGGCCAGGTACGGGCGCAGGCGCTGGCGGGTCCTGGTGCCCGCCGGGCCGTGTTCCAGCTCGCCCAGCAGGATCTCGCCGGGGCGGTTCGGGGCCAGGTCGGCGTCGGGCGGGAGCGCCAGGCCGGCCAGGTCGGCTGCCGTGGGGACGGGGGGCGGCCCGATCGAGACCGTGCCGCTCAGGTAGGGGCGCAAGGCCGTCAGGATCGCCTCGCGGTGGTCGTCGGCGAGGACGCTGATCCGGTTGGCCTGCCGGTCGTACCAGGCCACCGCGCGACCGTCGGGCAGATTGACATACAACCGGCCTCGGCCCGCCCGGCCGCCCGGCATCACCCTGAGTCCCTTCATGGGCCCTCACCCCCCGCCGTCCATGGGAGCAGCCGGGGCGCCGCTCGGCAATCCCCCCGCCGTGTAACGACTCCGACGTGACCCTGCGACGCCGCTGTTACACGAACGGGGCTCTGCCGCAACGGCCGACACCTAGGTTTGTCCCATCAGGACCGACCAGGGCCGACCAGGACCGACCAGGACCGACCCGGGCCTGCCCGCACCGACCAGTACGAAGGGTTTCCCGTGAGCACCGTCAGCCGCCGCACTCTCGTTCGCGCCGCCGCCGTGACCGCATGCGCCGGAAGCCTGCTGGCGCTGCCCACCGCCGCCGCCCTCGCCGAAGGGGTCCCCGCGGCCTCGTCCGCGCACTCCTCCGCGCCGCAGGCCACGCTGGTCAAGAGCCTCACCCTCGCGGACGGCACCTCCACCGCGAAGGTGTACCGCACCGCCGCGGGCGCCTACCACGCCGACATCCTGACCGCTGCGGGCCACAAGGCGACCACCCTGACGAGCCGTGACGGCATCACCGGCTTCGGCGGGGCCGGGGACCTGCACGCCGCGCTGGAGTCCGACGGGCGGCTGACGTCCTGGGTCGGCACCGACGCCCCCGCGCAGGGCCAGGCCCACCCCGTGGCGGGCGACGGCAACAAGGGCGACGGCCACAAGACCGGTACGCGTACCGGGCAGGTCGTCCCCGCGTCGGCGCCGAAGGCGGCGGGCGGCGAGGGCCGGTCCCTGGCCACCGGACCGGCCGAGTCGCTGCGCCTGGACACGCTGGCCGACGGGCCGGGCGAGGGCGTCTTCCTGCTCGCAGCGGGCGGCGGCATCGCGGCCATCGGCGCGGCCGGGCTCGGCTTCGCGATGCTGCGGCGTGGGCGGACCGAGAGCTGACGCCCGGCGGCACGCCGCCGGAGCCTGCCGGCGCGCGCCGGAGACCGCCCCGGCCCTGGCGTACCGCGGCTGACGCCCGGCGGCACCCCCGCCGGAGCTCGCCCCGGCCCCGCCGTACCGCGGCTGACGCCCGGCGGCGCCCCCACCGGAGCCCGCCGTACCGCGCCGGAGCCCACCCCGGTCCTGCCGGAACCTGCCGTACCGCGCCGGAGCCCGCCGAGGCCGCGGCAGAGCCTTGAGCAGGCCGGGCAAACCTCCGCATAAGGTTGACGGGACCCGAAGGTCGTACCGCTGCGGACATGGAGGACGCTGGGCTCTGTGAAAACGTTTCCCTTCCGCTCGGCCGCGGCCCGCCTCCCGCAGGCGCTCGTACTGACCGGCCTGCTCGCGGCGCTGCCCCTGCTGACGGGCTGCGGCGATGCCGGCGGGCTGGTCGGCGCGGGCTCGACGCCGACCGTGAGCGGGCCCGTACACCTGTGGCCCGACCGCCAGGGCGCGGTCGTACCGCCGGCCGATCCGGGCGGCGCTCCGCCCGAGTACGTCAGGGGAATCGCGCCCGTCCAGGGCCAGGACGTGCACGCCGTGGACCCGGTGGCCCTGGTGCAGGCGGAGCTGCGGGCCCATCCGAAGACCGACGTCGGCCCGGACGGGATGCCCGCCGAGACCGCCGCCGCGATCAGGAACTGCGGCAAGGAGGGCGTGGAGCCCGGGGAGTGCCCGGTGCTGACGCCGTACTACCGGGACCTGACGGGCAACGGCAAGGACGAGCTGATCGTCGGCATCGAGTACCCGGACAAGATGATGTCGGTACGGGTGTACACGGCGGACGCCGACGGCCGCCTCAACCGCATCATGGCGACGACGCAGACCGTCATCAACGTGGACCTGGCCGGGCGGGACGTGGTCCTGCGGGTGCCCAGCGGGAACAACGGCTACGAGCTGATCACCGCCTGGTCCTGGGACGAGAAGCAGCTGACCATGCTGCCGACGCGCGAGCAGATCGTACGGGTGCCGGGCAATCCGCAGGGCCCGGCCAATCCCGGCCGTGGCGCGGGCGGCGGAGGCGGAGGCGGTGCGGGCCGTGGCGCGGGCGGGAGCGACGGGGACGGGCCCGGGGCGGGCGGCGGGGACGGGACCGGCGCCGGTCCCCGGTCGAAGACCTCGGGCGCGCCCGGCAGCCCGGGCACGCCGTGAGACCCCGGCTGCCCGCCTGGACCGCCACGCTGACCTGGAAGTCCGCGTGCTTCATCGTGGTGATGTGCTGTGCGCTGGCGGCGGCGCTGGGCGTGCTGGTGCACGTGGAGGTGACCCGGCAGACCGTGGCCACCGCGCGCGAGAAGGCGCTCGGCAAGCTGAACGACGCCTCCCGCGCGTACGAGGCGGGCGAGGCCCTGCCGCCGGATTCGGCGCTCGATCCGGTGGGGCTGCCGCCGCGGCTGCGGGCGCTGGCCCTGAGCGGGCAGCGCGGGACGGTCGTGGGCGACTACCGGGGCCGCCCGACGATGTGGGCGGCGGCTCCGGCCGACGGGCGGGCGCTGGCCACGGCCATCGACTACGAGCAGAGCGCGCGCACGATCAGCGGGCTGGACAACGCGATCATCGGGTCGTCGGTCCTGGCGATCGGCGGAACGCTGCTGGTCGGCGCGTTCGCGGTGACCCGCGTGACGCGGCGGCTGCACCAGACGGCGACGGTGGCGCGGCGGATCACGCAGGGGGACCTCGACGCGCGCGTGGGCGATCCGCGCACGAAGGACCCCTCGCGGCACCAGGACGAGGTGGCGACGGTGGCCGGGGCGCTGGACACGATGGCCGGGAGCCTGCAGGCGAAGCTGGAGAGCGAGCGGCGGTTCACGGCGGACGTGGCGCACGAGCTGCGCACGCCGCTGACCGGGTTGCACGCGGCGTCGGAGCTGCTGCCGGAGGGGCGTCCGACGGAGCTGGTGCGGGAGCGGGTACGGACGATGCGGCAGCTGACGGAGGACCTGCTGGAGATCTCGCGGCTGGACTCGGGCAGCGAGGTGGTGGAGACGGACCTGCACCAGCTGGGGCGGTTGGCGGGGCGCGTGGTGCGGGCTTCGGGGACGGACACGGAGGTCGTCGTGGTCCGGGACGCGCACGTGGAGACGGACCGGCGGCGGCTGGAGCGGGTGCTGGGCAATCTCGTGGCCAACGCGCACAAGCACGGGCGGGCGCCGGTGGTGCTGACGGTGGACGGGCCGGTGGTGACGGTACGGGACCACGGCGACGGCTTCCCCGACTACCTGTCGGCGCACGGTCCGCAGCGGTTCCGCAGCGGGGGCAAGGGGCACGGGCTGGGGTTGACGATCGCGGCGGGGCAGGCGGAGGTGATCGGGGCGCGGCTGGAGTTCCGTACGGCGGAGGGGGGCGGGGCGTTGGCGGTGTTGGTGTTGCCGGGGTGACGGGCGACTGGCGTCGGGCTGGCGGGGGCTTGGCCGGCGTCTGGGCGGGGCCTGGCGTCTGGGCGGGGCTTGGGCTTTGGCCGGGGCTTGGGCTTTGGCCGGGGCTTGGGCTTTGGCCGGGGCTTGGCCTTTGGCCGGGGCTTGGGCTTTGGCCGGGCTTGGCCTCTGGCCGGGGTGACTGGCGTCGGCTCGGCGGGGGCTGGGGTGGCCGTGGCTTTGGTGGGGCCGGGGACGGGGTGGGGTGCCGTCCGGGACTGCGTGATGTGTGGCGCCCTGGGTGGGGCTTCGGGGCTTGCGGGTTTGGGGGGTGCCACACGGATCACGCTTTACGTCCCGGACGGCACCCCACCCCGCCCCCGGCCCCCGCCGACTTCGGGAGTCCGGCCCCTTCGGAGGTGCAGGGGCTTGGGCAGCGCCCACCGATCACGCTTTACGTCCCGGACAGCACCCCACCCCGCCCCCGGCCCCCGCCGACTTCGGGACTTCCGGCCCTGCACCAGGGATGCTGCGGTACGTCCAGCCCCTCGGTAGGAGCACTCTTCGCTTCAGGGGCGTGGGGGCTTGGTCCAAGGCCAGCGGGGTTTTGGTTTTGTGCCTGTGGGGACGTGGCGGTACTTCCAGCCCTTCTGGAGGCCCAGGCGTTTGGAGTAGCCCGCCGGGACGCGTTCGTAGAGGAGCACCGTCGGCTTGGCTCCGTCCGGGGCCGGGACCGGGATTTCGTACCACTTCGGGGGGTGGCCGGTCGGGCCGAGGAGGATCGGGAGGACCCGGCCGTCCATCGGGCCGCCCTCGAAGGGGGTCGGTTCGCTTCTCACCCCACCAGTGTCACAGGAGGTGGGCGGCCTCGGAGACCACCGGGATCACGCGCCGGGCCAGCACCCCGACCGGGCCGTCCGCCGATTCCAGGGCCAGGGCGGCGCGGGCGGCGGCCTCGGTTTCCGGGTCCGTGGCGGCGGTGGCCGTGAGGAGGGCGATGAACTGGTCCACCAGCCAGTCCCGGAGGTGGCCGACCTCGGGCTGCTTGCCCTCGTCGATCCAGATGAGGGAGGCCGCCTCGACCGCGGTGATCCACGTACGGACCATCATGCGCAGGCGGGGGCCGGGGGTGGGGACGCCGAGGTGGACGAGGATCTGTTCGGCGGCGGCCCGGCGGATGCCGTCGACCGTGGCCGTCGTGCGGGAGGTCTCCACGACGCTGCCGCCCTGGAGGAGGGCCGCGAAGCCGGTGTCGTGTTCGTCGACGAAGGCCAGGTAGCGGTCGAGGGCGCGGCTGAGGCGCTGGGTGAGCGGGCCCTGCTGCGGTTCGGCGAAGCAGAGCTCGAGGAGGTCGGCCGCGGAGCGCAGGGCGGCCTCGTAGAGCTGCTGTTTGCCGCCGGGGAAGTAGCGGTAGACGAGCGGGCGCGAGACGCCGGCGGCCTCGGCCACGTCGTCGAGCGAGATCTCCTCCGGCGCGCGGTGCGCGAACAGCGACAGGGCGGCGTCGAGGAGTTGGGCTCGCCGCTCCTCGACGCTCAGCCTGCGGTACGCGCGTACGGTCATGCCCGCAGAGTAGACGACGCCCTCCGGGCTGTGACCGGGTCAGGCCAGGAGGCCCGAGCTCTTCCACAGCCTGCGGCCGACCCCGCGCAGCACGCCGATGTCGTCGAGGAAGTCGGTGAGCCGCTTCGCGCCGGTCTGCATGACCTCGCGGCGGTGGCCGCTCGCCCTGACCTGGGCGACGGCTTCGCGGCGGTCGAGGCCGATGTTCTCGTACACGGCCGGGTTGACGAAGGCGAGGGAGAAGACGCGGGCGGCCTCGCCGCAGCTGACGCGGGTGAGCTCCTGTTCCCAGCGCGGGGCCGTCAGCATCTGGCGGCGCAGTTCCTCGCGGGCGTACCGGACGTGCCGGGCCTCTTCGATGACGTGGATCCGGGTGACCCCGCGGACCAGCGGCTGGACGCGCTCGTCCGGGAAGGTCAGGCGCTGCATCCAGTCGAGGATCTCCTCGCCGAGGAGGGTGCAGGCGAAGGAGCCGGGGGTGGTGGAGATGGTCTTGAGGACGCGGGCGAGGTTGTGGTTGACGCGGGAGACCGGGTAGGCGGGGGCGCCGGCCTTCTGGATCATGCGGGCGAACATCATCGAGTGGCGGCACTCGTCGGCGATCTCGGTGAGCGCGTAGCGGACGTGGTTGCTGGTCAGGGACTTGTCGTAGATGTGCCGGACCATGAGCTGCATGAGGATGATCTCGAACCAGATGCCGAGGGAGCCGAGGGCCGCGGCCTCGTGGCGGGAGAGGTCGATGCGCTGCTCCTCGCCCATCTTCTTCCAGAGCGGGGTGTCGTAGAGGGAGAGCAGCTCCGGCGGCCAGTAGTACTTGCCCTCGATCACCGGGGCGTCCCAGTCGAGTTCCTTGTCGGGGTCGAAGGAGTGCTTGGCGGAGGATTCGAGCAGTCGCTCGGCGATCTGCTCGCGGTCCTTGAGCAGGCCGAGGGCGTCCCTCAGCGCGGCTCGATCGGTCACGGTCGTCATGGCTTCGGACACCTCGTCGTCGAGTTACCGGCGGTCACTGGTTATGAGACTGCTTGTCAGCAAGGTCGTCAATCCCCCGCGCACGACTTGTTGACCGCGCGTCTACCAACGTGTGACGCTGCCAACTGACCGGTCCTGTACGGCAGTAGGTGACAAAGGGGGCGTCAGTGTCGACGCACGAGCTCTACACCACGGACCCGGGCGAGGGCGTCTGGCAGATCCCCTCCTCCGGCTCGGCCCGCTTCAACTGGGAGTACGACGGGGGCCGCGAACGCCTCCTCGCGCTCTACCAGAAGGGCAAGGACAAGCAGTGGGACGGCGCCAAGCGCATCGACTGGGACACCGAGGTGGACCCGTACGACCCGCTGGGCACCCCGGACGAGGTGCTGACCCTGTACGGGACGCGGCACTGGGCCAAGCTCACCGAGCGCGACAAGGGCGAGCTGCGCCGGCACTACTCCTCATGGCAGTTCAGCCAGTTCCTGCACGGCGAGCAGGGGGCGATGGTGTGCGCGGCGCGGATCGTGGAGTCCGTGCCGGACCTGGACGCGAAGTTCTACTCCGCCACCCAGACCATGGACGAGGCCCGGCACGCCGAGATCTTCGGGCGCTTCCTGCACGAGAAGGTCGGGATGCTCTACCCGATCAACAACAGCCTCCAGGGGCTGCTGGGCGACACCCTGCGCGACTCCCGCTGGGACATGCCGTACCTGGGCATGCAGGTGCTCATCGAGGGGCTGGCGCTGGCCGCGTTCGGGATGATCCGCGACACGACCGACAAGCCGCTGCCGAAGCAGATCCTCGCGTACGTGATGCAGGACGAGGCCCGGCACGTGGCGTTCGGGCGGATGGCGCTGCGCGACTACTACAAGCAGCTGACGGACGCCGAGCTGCGCGAGCGCGAGGAGTTCGTGATCGAGGGCTGCTACCTGATGCGGGACCGGCTGCGCGGGGTGGAGGTGCTGGAGAACTTCGGCATCCCGAAGAAGGAGGCCGAGCAGTTCAGCGAGCAGTCGGAGTTCCTGGCGCTGTTCCGCAAGCTGCTCTTCAGCCGGATCGTGCCGTGCGTGAAGGACATCGGGCTGTGGGGCGAGCGGCTGCAGAAGGCGTACCTGGAGATGGGCGTCTTCGAGATGGGCGACTCCAACCTCGACCTGCTGATGCGCCAGGACGAGGAGATCGCCGAGGCCCTCGACCGCGAGCGGTTCGCGGCCGAGGAGTCGGAGCGGGTGGCGGAGGTGCGTGCCGCGATCTCCGAGGGGGCGGAGGCCTAGGCCCCTGCGGGGCGCGGGGCTGGGCGTTGGGCCGGACGTCCTGCCGGGGGTCGGCTCGGCCGGTGCCGAGGGCGGGGCTCCGGATGCGGCGGCGGCGCGCCCGGCGTCCGGGCTACGGTGCGATCGGCAGCCGGCGCTACGGTGCGATCGGCAGCCGGCGCTACGGTGCGATCGGCAGCTGGCGCTTGTGCTCGGTGAGGCGGTAGCGGCGGGCGATGGTGTCGAAGGCGCGCCCGTCCACCGGCTTGCCCTCCAGGAAGTCGTCGATGTCGTCGTACGTGACGCCGAGCGCGTCCTCGTCGGCCTTGCCCGGGTCGAGGGTCTCCAGGTCGGCCGTCGGGGTCTTCCACACGAGCTCGGCGGGTGCGCCCAGGGCGTCCGCGACGGCGCGCACGCGGCGCTTGGTCAGGCCGGTGAGCGGGACGAGGTCGGCGGCGCCGTCGCCGAACTTGGTGAAGAAGCCGGAGACCGCCTCGGCGGCGTGGTCGGTGCCGACGACCAGGCCGTCGTGCGCGCCCGCGACCGCGTACTGGGCGATCATGCGCTGGCGGGCCTTGATGTTGCCCTGCACGAAGTCCTGGTGGTGGTCGTCGCGGAAGGCCACTCCGGCGGTGAGCGAGGCGGCGAGGGCGGCGTCGCTGGCGGGCTTCACGTCGACGGTCAGGACGTGGTCGGCGCGGATGAAGGAGAGGGCGAGCTGGGCGTCCTTCTCGTCGGCCTGGACCCCGTAGGGCAGCCGCATCGCGTAGAACGCGGCCTCGTGCCCGGCCGCGCGGGCCCGCTCAACGGCGAGCTGGCACAGCCGCCCGGCGGTGGTGGAGTCCACGCCGCCGCTGATGCCGAGGACCAGGGAGCACAGCCCGGTCGAGGTGAGCCGCTCGGTGAGGAAGGCCACCCGGCGCTCGATCTCGCGCTCCGCGTCGAAGGTCTCGCTCACCAGGAGTTCCCGGGCGATCTGCTGCTGCAGTGCGGTGGACGCAGGCTCGCTCACGGCTGCTCCTCGGGGTCGTGCGTGGGTACGCGGTTCGCTGCTCCCCCGACCCTAGTCGACGCCCCGGGCCCATACGGCTCGGCCCCCGCGGCCCGGGCTTCCGCCCCCTCACCCTCCGCGGCCCTGGCCTCCGCCTCCTCCGCCCGCCTCGCGCGGCCGGCCCCCGCCGGCCCTCCAGCGCGCCCCGCAGCCCCGGGCCCCGTACGGCTCGCACCCCACGACCCCGGCCCCCAGACAGCCCGGCCCCGACCCCCTCCGCCCGCCCGCCGCGCGCGGCCCCCGCCCCGCCCGTCAGCGTGCCGACAGGGCCGCCTCCATCACCGCTCGGGCGATCGGTGCCGCGGCCAGGTTGCCGCTGATGTCGCCGCGGTTCGCCGCCGCGTCCTCGACCACCACCGCGACCGCGACGGCCGGCAGGGGGGCGCCCTCGGCCTTGGCCCAGGAGATGAACCAGGCGTACGGGGTCCCCGCGTTGCCGACGCCATGCTGCGCGGTGCCGGTCTTGCCGCCGACCACCGCGCCCGGGATGGCCGCGTTCTTCCCCGTCCCGTTCTCCACCACCTTCACCATCAGCTCCTGCATCCGCAGCGCGGTGGCCGGGTTCATGGCGCGGCCCAGGCTGCGCTGGTCGCCCCGGCGCACGGGGGATCCGTCGCCCTGCGTGGTCCGGTCGACCAGGTAAGGGGACTTGAGCTCCCCGCCGTTGGCGACCGCGGCCGCCACCATCGCCATCTGGAGCGGCGTGGCCCGGGTGTTGAACTGGCCGATCGCGGACAGGGCGAGCTGGTCCCGGCTCATGTCGGTGTCGAAGTTCGACCGCGACACCCACGAGGGCACCCGCAGCCCGTCGCGGTTGAAGCCGAACCGCTCCGCCGCCTCCACCATGCCGCGCAGCCCGACCCGCACCCCGATCTTCGCCATCACCGTGTTGCAGGACCACTGCACCGCCTCCGCCATCGAGGCGTCCTGGCAGCCGGTGCCCGCGTTCGGCAGCAGGGTGCGGGTGCCGGGCAGCGGGTAGGGGTCGGGGGTCTCGGTGGGCGCGTCCACATCGGTGACCACGCCCGCGTCGAGGGCGGCCGCCGCCGTCACGATCTTGAAGGTGGAGCCGGGCGGGTAGGTCTCGCGCAGCGCCCGGTTGAGCATCGGCCGGTCGGGGTCCGCGTTCAGCCGCGCCCACTCCCCCTTGACCCGCGTCCCCGTGCCGGAGAGCGCGGACGGGTCGTAGGAGGGACTGCTGACCAGGGCGAGGATCTTCCCGGTGGCCGGCTCGACGGCGGCCACCGCGCCCCGTTTGCCCGCGAGCCCGGCGTACGCGGCCAGCTGGACGCCGGCCCGGACGGTGGTGGCCGCGTTCCCGCCGTCGGGGCGGCCGCGCGTCAGGTCGTACCAGAGCGGGAAGGCCGAGAGCCCGGGGTCCGTGCCCGCGAGGACGGCGTCCTCGGCGCGCTCGACGAAGCTGGTCCCGTACGTCTGGGAGGAGAAGCCGGTGACGGGCGCGTACAGCGGGCCGTTGGCGTAGGTCCGCTCGTAGCGCAGGAGTTGGCCGCTGTCCCGGGAGCCGGTGACGGGACGCCCGTCGACCAGGATGTTCCCGCGCGGCTGTGCGTAGCGCTCGATGGCGGGGCGTTTGTTGGCCGGGTTGGCGCCGTAGGCGGCGGACTCCCAGACCTGCACGCGGGCGATGTTGACCAGCAGGGCGACGAGCAGCAGGGCACAGAAGTACGCGCACCAGCGGATGTAGCGGATCACTCGGGGGGCTCCTGCGGTGCGGGCCTGCGGGCGCTGTCGCTGAGCCGGACCAGCAGGGCGACGATGATCCAGTTGGTGACGACGGAGGAGCCGCCCTGGGCGAGGAAGGGCATGGCCATGCCGGTCAGCGGGATCAGGCCGGTGACGCCGCCCGCGATGACGAACACCTGGAGCGCGACGATCGAGGCGAGGCCGGTGGCGAGCAGGCGGCCGAAGGGGTCGCGCAGGGCCAGCCCGGCGCGGAAGCCGCGGGCGACGAGGAGCCCGTAGAGCAGCAGGATCGCGGCGAGGCCGACGAGGCCGAGTTCCTCGCCGGCGGTGGCGAGGATGAAGTCGGACTTGGCGGCGAAGCCGATGAGGAAGGACTGGCCGTGGCCGAGCCCGGCGCCGAGCAGGCCGCCGGCGCCGAACGCGAAGAGGGACTGGGCGAGCTGGCCGGGGCCTTCGCCGCGCTCGATGGAGGCGAAAGGATTCAGCCAGTCGTCGACGCGGCTGTTCACGTGCGGTTCGAAGGTCCCGACGGCGTAGGCGCCGACCCCGGCCAGGACGAGGCCGATGGCGATCCAGCCGATCCGTCCGGTGGCCGTGAACAGCATGATCACGAAGAGTCCGAAGAACAGCAGCGAGGTGCCGAGGTCCCGCTCCAGGACCAGTACGCCGACGCTCAGCGCCCAGATCGCGAGGATCGGACCGAGGACGCGGCCGGGCAGGAGGCGCAGCTTCCAGAAGAGCCGGCGGCCGGTGAGGGCGAGGGCGGTGCGGTTCGCGGCGAGGTAGGAGGCGAAGAAGACGGCGAGCAGGATCTTGGCGAACTCTCCGGGCTGGAAGGAGAGTCCGGCGAAGCGGATCCAGATGTGGGCGCCGTTGACCGCCGGGAAGAAGACGGGGACGAGCATCAGCACCAGGGCGACGGCCACGGACAGGTACGCGTACCGCTGGAGCACCCGGTGGTCGCGCAGCGCGAGGACGGCGAGGACGAACAGCGCCACCCCGAGGCCGGACCAGCGCAGCTGGTCCCCGGCGGCGAGGTGGCCGGGGGTGGTGGCGTCGAGGCGCTGGATGAGGACGAGGCCGAGGCCGTTGAGCAGCACGGCGATCGGCAGGACGAGGGGGTCGGCGTACGGGGCGCGGAGGCGGACGGCGAGGTGGGCGAACAGGGCGGCGACGGCGAGGCCCGCGGCGTAGTGGGCGGCGGCGCCGGGGATGCGGCCGGTGGTGGCGAGGCCGACGTAGAGGTGGCCGAGTACGGCGATCAGGACGGCGCCGACGAGGAGCGTCAGCTCGACACCGCGGCGCTTGGGGGCGCCGGCGCCGGGCGGTGGGGGCGGCGCGGGCTCCGCCACCTGTGCCGTCAGAGCGGTCATAGGCGAAACGTAGCAAGCGAATGGATGCTATGTCCGCTTATGTCATAGTGTGCCGAAGAGTCGTCATAAACGGTCGGAATCAGGAGCCGAGCCCTATGGGACCTGTGGAGTTCATCGTCCTCGCCTTCCCGGAGGAGCAGCTGCGGGTGCCGGCCGTCGAGGCGGTGATGGGGCTGCGCAAGACCGGGGTGGTCCGGCTGATCGACGGGCTCGTGGCGACGCGTACGGCGGCGGGCGAGGTCCTCGCGGCGGAGTTCGACGAGTTCGTGGAGCTACGGGGCCTCCTGACGGGCCGGGACGTGGCGCGGCTGATCGGGCCGGAGGACGTACAGGAGGCGGCGCGGCTGCTGGAGCGCGGGAGCTGCGCGCTGCTCCTCCTGGTCGAGCACGTGTGGGCCGAGGACGCGGCGATCGCCGTACGGGCGGCGGGCGGCCGGATCGTGGGCTCGGTCCGCATCCCGCCGGACCGGGTCCCCGCGGACACCCGGACGGGGGCCGCGTGATGTTCATCCGGCCGGTGGGAGTGACGGTCCGCGCGGCGGTCCGCCCGGCGGGCCGCCCGCTGCTGCGGGGGCTGCTGGCGCGGGCGGCGGGGCCGGTGGAGGGCGCGGCGGGGTCGGCCGGGTCGGTGGACGCGCCGCCGCCGGGGCTGCTGGGGCGGGCGGTCGTCGCGGCGGAGGACTCGGGGCGCGTGGAGTGGGAGCCGGAGGGGGAACCGGAGGGGGAACCGGAGCCGGAGCACGAGGAGGAACCGTGGCCGCCGGACCCCGGCTCCCCGGAGGAACCCCCGCATCCCGGCCCCACGCCTCCGGCGGGCCTGGCGGCGGACCTCGCCGCCCTCGCGGCCCTGGCCCGCGAGGGCCTGCTCACCCCGGAGGAGTTCACGGCGGCCAAGGCCCGGCTGCTGCGCGGCTGACGACGGCGGCGACGACGGCCGCGGCCGCGACCACGACGCCCGGGAGCACCGGAACGGCAGGACCGCAGAGGGCTCAGCGGCCGGCCCGCCGCGCGCCGACCGCCTTGCGCACCAGGGCGAGGACCGCCCACACGAGCAGCACGTTCACCACCGCGCCGCCGGCGAGCGGGACCAGGAGGCCGAAGGGGTTCGCCGCCTCCGGGTCCCCCGGCCCGAACAGCGCGGCCACCGGGAAGAGCACGAAGACCGTCACGAGGAGCGAGCCGGGCAGGGTCGCGAAGTACAACGGCACGGTGGCCTCCGGCGGCGCGCCGGCCAGGGCGGCCGCCACCACGCCGGCCGCGACCAGCGCGACGTACAGCGCGGCCGCGGTGGGCAGCGCCCGAGCGGATCGTCCTGGCCTCATGTGCGGCACGCCCCTTGGAGGTGCGGAGATGACGGAGAGCCCGGGCCCCCTCCCCTACGGAAGGACGGCCCGGGCTCCATTATGACACCACGCCATTGAACGCGTTCAATACCTGCTCAGCGCATGGCGGGCACGGCGTCATCCGTGCTCAGAGCTTGTTCAGAACTTGTTGCGCACCACGCCCTTGAGGTTCTTGCCCAGCTTGTCCCAGTAGCCCTTGGCCAAGTTCTCGCTGCACGTGCGGCCGCAGACCGCGGCCCCTCCGCCCAGCTTGCCGCGGATCTCCAGCTTCATGTGGCCCTTCGACTTGTAGAGGTCGAAGCCGACCCAGCCGCCCGGCCAGTCCGGGTGCCCGAAGCGGGCGCCCAGCTGCAGGTAGCTCTTGCCGATGCTGTTCACGTTCACCGGGAAGTACATCGAGACGCCCCCGACCACCGGCCAGAGCGTGAAGTCCTGACCCTCGTGCGTGATCTTGTTCGGTCGGCCCGGGATCGGGAAGACCGCCTTGAAGTTCTTCTTCCAGTAGTTGAACACCGACTTGTCGGACGCGCCGGTCTTGCCGAGGTCGTAGTACCGGTAGTAGCTCGCCTGCCCGCTGATGTCACTGCACCCGACGGGGTCGCCGCTGCAGTAGCCGTAGGCGTTGGAGCCGCCCGCGTACTTCGGGTCGGACTGCAGGAAGCGGCCCGTGGCCGGCTCGTAGACGCGGGCGCCGGTGAGCGCCAGGCCGCTGAGCGTCTCGCCGGAGACCTGCGCGGAGCCCTTCCAGCCGTAGCGGGCGGCGCCGGTGTCGTCGAGCGGCACGCCGTACTCGTCGTAGCGCTGGACGACCGAGGCGGCCGGGTTGGCCAGGTCGAGCCGCACCGCGACGTCACCGCGCAGGTTCGCGAACTGCAGGACGACACCGCCCGCCTGGCCCGTGGTGGCACCCAGCGCGCCGGTGATGTCGTTGACGAAGCGCGTGACGCTGCCGTCGGCCTCCGAGAGCCAGTCGGGGCTGGTCGACTCGTCGCCGTAGTGCTGCGTGACCTTGCCCGTCGTGCTCCAGACACCGTCGGTGCCCTGGTTCTGGGTGGTGGCGACGGCGGCGCGGCCGGCGGCGTCCAGGTCCCAGATGCGGCGCTGCGTGCCCACCGTCTCGGAGCGCAGCTTGTCACCCGCGAAGTACTCCAGCTGCGTGCCGCCGTTGACCGTCGTGCGGCCGAAGGCGTCGTACGTGCGGCCCGTCAGCCGGTCCGCGCTGTCGTACGTGTAGGCCGTCGACGCGGTGACCGCGTCCGCGGTCCCCGGGTCGCAGTCGTCCGCGGCGGACGACTTGGAGGTGCGGTTGCCGTTGGCGTCGAACGCGTACCCGCGCACGACGCAGCCGGCCGTACCCGAGTCCGTGACCTGGGTCAGGCGCCCAGTCGTGTCGTAGCGCAGCCCGCTGGAGACGGTGGCGCCGTCGGTCTGGGTGTGGCCCGCCTGCCGACCGGTGATGTGGTACTCGGCGACGTCGGCCAGCGCGATCACGCCGGCGGAGTCGGTGTACTGGTGCGAGGTCACCCGGCCCGTGGTGTCGGCACCGATCTTGAGCTGGTAGCCGCCGGGCAGGTTCTGCGAGACGATCCGGCCGTCGATGTCGTAGCCCGCGGTGAACGTGCCCGCGACCGAGTCGGTCATGGTGCCCAGGTCACCCGCGGCGTTGTAGCCGAAGGTGGTGGAGGCGGAGGTGGAGTCCGAGGACTTCACCGGCCGGTCCAGCGCGTCGTACTCGGTCCGGGTCGTATTGCCCGAGCCGTCCGTGTAGGAGATCAGACGGCCGAGGGCGTCGTGGGCGTAGCTCACGGTCTGCCCGTTGGACGTCTGGGACGTGGACTTGCCGGTCTCCGGGTCGTAGGCGAACACCGTGTCCGACACCGCGGTGCCCGGGCCGCCGCTCGCGGAGGCCTTGGCTCGCCGGCCGGCGTCGTCGTAGGTGATGGTGCTGGTGACGGTGGCGCCGTTGGCCGTCTTGGCCGTGACGGCCACTCCGCCCCAGCGGTTGTACTGGTAGGTGGTGGTGGCCAGCTCGGCGGGGTTGGAGCCGCCGCCGGTGACCGTCGCGGCGGGCGCCGTCTTGCAGAGCAGACCGGCCCACTCCGGGCGGGCGGCGCACTCGCCGCTGCCCGTGGCCGTGTAGTAGGTGTACGTGAGCGTGCCCGCGTCGCTGCCGTTGGAGGCGGCGACGCTGGTGGTGGCCAGCCGGCCGTCGGCCCGGTAGGTGGAGCGGGTGTTGGCCAGCTGCTTGCCCTGGCCGTCCTTGGTGGTGATCTCCTCGCCGGTGGCCCAGTTGTACGTCGTGACCGTGGTGCGGCCGTCCGCGTCCTGGGCGTAGCCCTCGATCGACGCACCGGTCACGCTGGAGGTGACCTGGCCGGACACCTCGGCGCCGGCGGGCCGGCCCTCGTCGTACTTGTTCGCGGTGTGCCGGCGTACGGGGACCAGGGCGCCCGCGGGCAGGGCCGGGTTGGCTCCGGAGGCGGCGACGTCACCGATGAGCACGGCCTGGTGGACCGGGCCGTAGCTGTCGAGGAGGCGCTGGCCGTCCTCGGAGTAGACGCTCGTCTCGGACAGGCGCTCGGCGCGCTCGGCCGTGGACAGCGCGGTCAGGCCGAGCGCGGAGAGCGTGGCCGCGGCGTCCGGGGCGGTGCCCAGGGCGAGGTCGCGGTTGGCGGCGCTCAGCGAGGCGACCGGGTTGGCGTAGGCGTCGTACTCGGTGGTGGAGAGTCCGCCGCCGGAGCTGGAGGTGTTGGTCTCCCGCCCGTTGGCGTCGATGTACGTCAGGCTCGCGCGGGCGTACGCGGCGGCCGTGAGGTTGCCGCCCGTCGAGGAGGACGGTACGGAATCGGCCGGGAAGACCGCGGTCGCGTCGGCCGGGACCTCGTTCTGGGCCCAGGTGGCGACGGTGGCGGCGTCCATCGTGAACGGCGCCTTCGCGCCGGTCACCGGCACGTCGTAGACGACGGTGCTGACGGCCTCGCCCGAGACGGTGGTCGCCGAGCCCTGCACGAGGGTCGGGCGGGTCACCTTCAGGAGCATGCCCTCACCGGCGGTGAGGGAGGAGCCGACCTTGCCGTAGTGGAAGTTCCACGGCAGCTCTTCGCCGGGCTGCATCCAGAAGACCCGGTTGCCCGAGTCGTAGGAGTACTGGACCTGCGTCGCCTTCGAGTAGTGGGGGTTCCACTGCTGGCGCAGGCGGCCGTCCTTGTCGTACCGGTAGACCGACAGGGCCTCCGAGCGGGCGCTCGCCGCGCCGGGGTCGGTGGCCCAGAGCTTGATCTCCTTGACCTGGCCGGCGAAGTCGCCGAAGTCGGCCGCCGTCGACCAGCCCGTGGCGGTGGTGGCCGTCGCGTAGACGAACTCCACGACGCGGCAGCCCTTGGTGGACGGGGTGGCCTGGCAGGTGGCCGCGGTGACGCCCTCGGTGGGCGAGATCAGGTACTTCGGACGCGCGACGGTCTCGGTGCCCTTGACCACGGTCTCCGAGACCTGCGTGACCGTGGAGTCGTCCACGGCCGCCGCCGAGGTGGCGAGGGTCCACGTGGTGGCTCCGGCGGCCGCCTTGGTGAAGACGTTGACGGTCGCGTCGCCGCTGTCGCGCAGGGTGAACGAGCCCGAGGCGAGGGACCCGGTCAGGGTGAGCGTGCCCGCTCCGGCCTCGGCGGCCCAGCCGCCGCCGGCCGTGGCGGTGAACGCGGTGGAGGAGCCGTCCGCGTCGAGGATCTCCACGGAGGTCGCGGAGGTCTTGCGGAGCTGGGTGTAGCCGTTGCCCGAGGTCTGGGCGACGACGGAGGAGACCCAGCCGGGACCGTAGATCCGCTCCTGGCCCTCGGAGTCGGAGGGGTTGGCCCGGGAGGAGGCGGTACGGGCGACGGACACCTCGAACGCGGAGACGTCCTTGGCGCTCAGCCGGTAGTCACCGGTGAGCAGGTTGAGCGAACCGGGGCCGACCGAGGTGGTCGGCGCCTCGCCGGCGTTGCGGTCGACGGTGACCGTCGCCTCCGGGGAGGAGTCCGAGAGCGTGCCGTCGGTGAAGACCGCCCGCACGTCGACGGGTCCGTCGTTGGTCAGGGTGTCGGTGACGTTCCAGTACAGCGAGGCGGGCTTGCCGCCGGTGACCGCGAAGGGCCAGCCGGTGATGGCGGTGCCGTCGGAGCTGCGCCGGACGTTGGGCGCCGGCACGTCCTTCCACGCGTCCGCCTCGCCGTGCCGGTACTGGTAGCGCACGCCCGTGTAGGTGCTGCGGCCCTCGGCGAGCAGGGGGACGCGGCGCGCGGGCCGGTCTCCCTCGGAGGGGGCGGTCAGCGCCGCGCCCTTGCCCGCGGAGAAGGTGTAGGTGGCGTCGGCGGAGATGTTGCCGGCCGCGTCACGGGTGTGGGCGGTGACGGTGTGCGGGCCCGCCTTGAAGGTGAGGGTCCTGGACACGGCCGCGCCGGTCGTCGGGACGGTCACCCAGGCGCCGGAGTCGAGCCGGTACTGGATGTCCTTCACGTCGCTCGCGGGCGGGGTGAAGGTGAAGGAGCCGGAGAAGTCGCCGTTGGCGCCGGCCGTGCCGGACCACTGGCCGGCCGGGAAGGCGGTCGAGGAGACCGCGGTGCCGGCGGGCTTGGCGGTGTCGACGGTGAAGGTCTGCCAGGCGGACCAGGTGCCGTTCCACGTCGTGCCGTCGTAGACGGCCGCGCGCCACTTGTAGCTGCCGGGCGCGAGTGCCGTGGCGGGGGTCCACGGCGCAGCCACGCCGGAGGCGGTGAAGGCCGACTTGCCGGCCTGCAGGGCCGCGGTGCCCGTCGCGGTCCAGATCTCGTAGCTGAGCTGGACGGTGTTGCCGTCGGCGTCGGTGGCCTTGCCGGTCAGCGTCGGCGTGGTGTCGCCGGTCGCGGTGCCGGAGAGCGGCGACACGGGGACGGCCGCACCGGGCTTGGTGTTGTAGTTGACCGTCAGCGAGGGCTCGTAGGCCGCGTTGTGCGCGCCGTCGGTCTGGTTCGCCGAGTGGTAGCGGCGCCAGGTGAGGGCGTCGCTCTCGTTCACGGCCGCGATGCGGACACCGTGGTTCGGCTGGCCGTCGGCCCAGGCCTGGACGATCGCGTCGACGTCCCAGGAGACGTGGCCGGCCGGGCACGAGGCGTTGTAGCCCTTGGCCGCGGTGGAGGTCACGGCGCCGGCGGTCGTCGTCGCGGGCTGGTTGGCCCAGGTGATCGCGGACGGGTCCCAGGCGGCGGTGATGCGGCTGACCTGGTTGCCGGAGTTGGCCGTCGAGCACGTGGAGGAGTAGTACGAGTACAGGCGCAGGTCCGTGTCGAGGATCTGCTTGCCCTTGTACTTGTCGACGTTGAACTGGAGGAACGAGCGGGCCTTCTCGGCGCCGTTGTACGTACCGGCCTTCAGCTCGGTCGAGCCGCGCTGCGAGGTCAGGTAGTCGTCGTACTGGATCCAGGTGTCGGTGACCGGGCCCATCAGCGAGTCGGTCGGGTCGATCGTCACCGGGTAGGTGAGCTTGGGGTCCTGCAGGAACTCGAGGCTCGGCTTGAGGACCAGGACCTGGCCCTTGCCGCCCTTGGCCTCCTCGACCTCCACCTCGACCGGGGCTATGTGCTCGGCGTCGCCGGAGGCGCGGTCGTAGGAGGAGTCCCACATGACGGGGGCGGGCGCGGTCGCCTTGGCCTTGTCGGCCGAGTCGTTCCAGCGCAGCCGCTTGTCGGCCGTCTCGGAGAGCTTGAGTCCGGTCGCCTCGACCGGAATCCGGTATTCCACAGCCGTCTTGGGTGCCTCGTGGAGGACGACGGAGTGGGAGAAACCTTCCTTCAGGGCGGTGACGACGAGGTCGCCGCCACCCGCGACGGCGTTCTTGTACGTCGCCGTCGAGCCCTTCAGCTGCGGGGCGGGCAGCTTGTCCTGCCAGCCGATGCCCAGGGACTGACCGCCCCGGCCGACCTTGACGAGGGCCTCGCCGGAACCGCCGTCCGACAGCGCCACGTCGGCCGCCGCCGACTTCGGGCGCACGACGTCACCGGCGTCGACGAGGCTGGTGTCGACGGGCTGCCAGCGGCCCTGGGCGTCCTTGACGCGGATGGGGCCGGTGTACGTCTGCACCGAGGTGCTGCCGTTCGGCTCCGCGAAGGACGTGGTCGAGTCGGTGCGCTCGTCCAGGATCTCGATGGGGCGCTTCTGCAGCCGCGCCAACAGGTGTGCGGTGGCGGCGTCCTGCGCCTCGGCCGGCCCGGCCGAAGGCTTGGCGGCGGGCTTGGGTGCCGGCGGGGCGGCGATGGCCGCCTGCGCGACGAGCACGGTGTTCGCGGCCAGGACCAGGGCCGCCATACCGGCGACGGTCCTGATGCGCCGGGAGGAACGACCCCCGGCAGAGCCGGGATGACCCGTGTCCGCCGAGGATATGAGAGGTCTGTTCAACGAAGTACTTTCTCAAGGGAAGGTAAAACGGAGCTGATCCTCGCAGTTCAAGATCCCACCTGCAATGGCCAAGATCTCAGTGCGCCCGCTCCCCCGAGACCCCCCGCCGAGTCAACGAAGACAGGCCCCTCCACCCTCACTCGGACAAGCCCCCGAGATCCTCCCGGCCGTCGGCGGACTCGACATTGCCGGCAGCCGTGGTGAACTCCCGGCCGGATGCTCCCCGGATATACGCCAGCTCCACCCAGTGCTCATGCGCGGCGGAGTCCGAGACGTTCTCGTTGATCACGGCCATCAGCTCACCTACGGCACCCGACGCGATATCGCGAACCCGCTGACGCAGAAGCCGGTGCGGCACGTATGCGTAGCGCTCACCCACCCGACGCTCCGTCAAAACTCTTCAAAAAGCGCTCCCAACCTGCCAGTGCCCGATCCAGCAGATCCTCACTGGGCCCAACCACCCCAGGCACCCTCACGGCGAGGCACTCCTCGCCGTGAGCGCCGAGTGCGCATCGACAGCCGGAGGCCGCCGCGCAGACAGGAACCACCCGCACCCACTCCTCTATAGGGGCTGAACTCCATCACTCATGCATAGGAGTGACATGAAGAAGAGTGCACTACTCCTATACATGAGTCAACCCGCTGTGGAATCGAAGTCGCAGCGGGCCATGTTCAATTGATGAGCCGTCAGTCGCTCGCCGGCATTCGGTACTCGAATACGAACTGATCGGCGGCCATGAGGGTGTCGCACACCTCTACCACCCTCCCCTCGTCCGTTACGGCGTTCCTCACCAGATGGATCACGGGCGCGCCCGGGCTCAGCGCCAGCTCCGACGCCTCGGCTTTGGCGGCAGGCCGCGCCTGCAACGTCTCCACGAACTCCGCGAAGACGTGGCCGTGTTCCTCCAAGCGGGCATAGATGCCACCACCCCCAGGGTTTTCGGCGAAGAGTTCCGGGATGTCGCGGACCACGTCCCACGGCAGGTACGACGTCGCAGACTCCACGGGAACGCCGTTCCGGAAGTACAGACGCCGGCGAGCCAGCACCTGGGTCCCCGTTTCCACGCCCAGCCTCTGAGCGATTCCCTCCGGGGCCGCCATCGGCCCAACAAAAATGACGCTGACCTTCGCGATGGCACCGGACTGCTCAGACTCCGCCAGGTACGCGGCCTTGCCGCCCTGCCGAAGCGACCGGCGAAAGCGGTCCGACGACCGGTGCCGCACCGGGGGACGGGACTTCACATACGAGCCCTTGCCATGCCTCGTGTCCACCAGGCCACTGGCTCGAATCTCCAGCATTGCCTTGCGAACGGTCCCGCCCGAGACGCCGTAGCGCTCGACCATGTCGGACTCGCTCGGGACCTGGTCTCCCGGCTTCAGGGAACCCGCACGGATCTGCTGGACGATGTCCTCGGCGATCTGCAAGTACCGCGGCACGGCCTTGCTCCCTCCTACAGCTACTCCCATGGTCCTTCGCTTCCTCCTATGCTCATGTACATGAGTAACAGTGCCCCGTCGGACAGGTCAACGCCGCGCCACTCCGTATCGGTAGCCGGAGCGGTCGTGCGGGACGACGGCCGGCTGCTGGCGATCCGCCGGGCGGACAACGGGGCGTGGGAGCTGCCGGGCGGTGTCCTGGAACTGGCGGAGACCCCGGAAGACGGGCTGCGACGGGAAGTCCTGGAGGAGACCGGGATCCACGTCGAGGTGGGGCAGCTCACCGGCGTGTACAAGAACATTGTGGTGGGCGTGGTGGCCCTGGTGTTCCGCTGCAAGCCCTCCGGCGGTACCGAACGCGTCTCCGGTGAGACCACGGCAATTCGCTGGCTCACGCCCGAGGAAGTGTCCGAGCGGATGTCCGACGCATACGCGATCCGACTCCTGGACGCCCTCGACGCGGACGCTCCCCACGTCCGCAGCCATGACGGAGAACGGCTCCTCACCGTCCGGTGACCACCAGACCGACAGCTTGACGCCCCGCCCCAGCCCCGGACGGCGGCCGGCCGCCAAGCCGACCGAAGCGCGTAGCGATCTAACGCGCCTACAGGAGCCAGGCCCCCTTCCGCCCGCCGCCCGCTGTGGCCAGACCGAGCCCCGGCCCGGAGTCCGCTGGAGACGGGCCTGCTCGGGCCAGAGCCGCCGGGGCCGGGGCCCCGCTGCGCTGATGCGCCTCCTCCCCATCCCTCCCCCCGTGACCGTTCCTTTGGGGGCTTCCCGGCAGTCCTTGTCTTTCCGGGGCGGGGCGGTCGGTCAAGAGTGGCCGCAGGCCATCGCGAAGCGACGCGACGAAGGAGCGCTCTTGAGGGACCGTCACGCCCCGGAGAGACGATGGGACTGACGGGAAACCCCCAAACCCTCTCTGATCCGGCCCCGGCGAGATCCCGCTCACCCCCGACCCCGACCCACATGCCCGCAGCCCGCGCCCCGCCGCCGAGGGAGGCGGGTGGGCAACCATGGCTCAAGAGCGGTGCAGCCGAGGGGGATGAAGTCCCGCCCCCGGTGCCACCCGCCCCCAACCGGGTGAGTCCCCTTCGGCCCGCCGCCTCCGTTGGGCGATTTGTCATACCGGGCGTGGCAGCATCGGGCGCCTCGGAGGTGATCCCATGTCCCATCGGCTGCTTCGTGCCGCCTGCATCGCCGCGGTGCTCGTAGCCGTCGGCCCCGTCCCGACGGCCGGCGCCGAGCCCGGCACGTCCAGCGCGCCGGGCGCACCCGGCGCAGCCGCGACACCCGCGACACCCACGTCACCCGCAGCACCCGCGGCACCCACAGCACCCACAGCACCCACAGCACCCACGCCACTCGCAGCACCCCCGGCACCCGGCGCGCCCCGCGCCTCCGGCGAGTCCGTCGGTGTGTTGCTCGCCCGGCTGCAAGGGCTGTACCAGAAGGCCGAGGAGGCCACCGAGGCCTTCAACGCCACCGAAGTCGCCCTCAAGACCCGGCAGAACGAGGAGCAGCGGCTCACCGCAGAGCTCGGCAAGGCCCGTACCGCCCTGGGCGACGAGAAGTCGCTGCTCGGGCGGCTGGCCCGCGAGCAGTACCAAGGCGGCCGCGGCATCTCCCCCTACGCCCGGATGCTGCTCGCCGGCAACCCCCAGGCGGCCCTGGACCAGCGGCGCATCACCGCCCGCGAGGGCGCCCGGCAGGCCGCCGTACTGGAGCGGCTCAGGCGCGGCGAGCGGGAGGCCGGCGCCCTCGCCACCCGCGCCCGCCAGGCGCTGGACTCCCAGCAGACGCTGGCCGCGCGGCAGAAGCGGCACAAGGACGAGGTCGCGACCCAGCTCAAGGAGGTCGAGCGGACGCTCTCCGCCCTGACCCCCGAGCAACTCGCGCAGCTCGGCGCGCGCGAGGCCGCGAACACCGCCGGCGCGCAGCGCGAGCTGGTGGACTCCGGCCGGCTCCCCACCCGCACCGGTACGCCCACGGCCGCCGGCGGCGCGGCCCTCAGGTACGCGGCGGCCCAGATCGGCAAGCCGTACGTGTGGGGCGCCGAGGGGCCGGGGTCCTTCGACTGCTCCGGCCTGACCTCGCAGGCCTGGGCGCACGCCGGCCGTGCGATCCCGCGGACCAGCCAGGAGCAGTGGGCCACGCTGCCGAAGGTCCCGCTGGACCGGCTGCGGCCCGGGGATCTGGTGGTCTACTTCCCCAAGGCCACCCACGTGGGCCTGTACATCGGGGGCGGCAAGGTGATCCAGGCACCGCGCCCCGGCGCGAAGGTCAAGGTCTCGCCGATCGCCGCGAACCCGCTCCTCGGCGCCGTACGCCCGGACCCCGACGGCACGCCCCTCGCGGAGTTCACACCTCCGCCGCTGCCCGAGGCGGCGACGGAAGGCAACGACAGCGGCTACTCCGCCGAGGAGGCCCCGACACCCGACACCGAAACGGAAGCCGAACCGGACGCCGAAACGGAAGCGGACCCAGCCCCGAAAGCCGAATCCCCCGCCTACCCCCCGACCGCCCCCGCAACCGACTCCAAGTAGTCCGCCGCATCCTCCGGGTCATAGAAGTACGCGTCGAAGTCGGCCGGGTTGTCGAAGCCGTTGGCGAAACGATCCGCCACCGGCTGGAGCTGCCCGGCCGCGCCGATCAGGTTCAGTACGTGCTCCGGCGGGACCCCCAGCATCGCGTTCGTCCACTGGGTCACCGGCTTGCCCGTGGTGAACCAGAACTTGTCGAACGTCGCCTTCATCCACGCCTCGTCGAATGGCTTGTCCCCGTGCATCAGGATCGACGACAGGTACGAGGCCGCGCACTTGGCCGCGGAGTTCGAGCCCTGCCCGGTGATCGGGTCGTTGGCGACGACCACGTCCGCGACCCCCAGGACCAGCCCGCCGCCCGGCAGCCGCCCGATCGGGTTGCGGACCACCGGCGCGTAGCGGCCGGCCAGGGTGGCGCCCGCGTCCGTCAGCTCGACCTCCGTGGCGCGCGCGTACTCCCACGGCGTGAACTTCTCCATCAGCCCCAGCGTGATCGCGAGGTGGTCCGCCGGGTCCTTCACGCCCTGGAACACGTCCAGCGGCCCGCCCGGCACGCCCTCCCAGAACAGGATGTCCGCCCGGCCCGAGGTGGTGAGGGTCGGCATCACGAACAGCTCGCCGACGCCCGGGACCAGGTTGCACCGCACGGCCTCGGTCTCCGGGTGTTCCGGGCGCGGGCCGAGCCCGTGCACGTAGGAGACGGCCAGCGCGCGCTGCGGGGCGTCGTACGGGGAGCGTGCCGCGTCCCGCCCGAACATGGACACCAGCTCGCCCTTGCCGGCGGCCACCAGCACCAGGTCGTAGGTACGGGAGAAGAAGTCGAGGTCGGCGACCGAGGCACCGTGGATGACCAGCTGCCCGCCGCGCTGCGCGAAGGTGTCGAGCCAGCCGGCCATCTTCACGCGCTGGTCGACGGATTGCGCGTACCCCTTGAGGCGGCCGAGCCAGTCGACGGCGCGGCTGGTGTCGGGGGCCGCGACCGAGACGCCGAGGCCCTCGATCTTCGGGGCCTGCTGCTCCCAGAAGTTGAGCTGGAGGTCACGTTCGTGCCGGAGCGCCGAGTCGAACATGCACTGCGTGGACATCACCCGCCCGGTGCGGATCTCGTCCGCCGTCCGGTTGGACATGAGGGTGACCTCGTACCCCTTCGACTGGAGTCCGAGGGCGAGCTGGAGACCGGACTGGCCGGCTCCTACGACAAGTATCCTGCGCATTTCTCACGTTCTCTGTTCGGGAGTGGCGTCGCCGTTCGGGGAGGGCCGGCTACTCGGGCGTGCTGTCCAGCGCGTGTCCCACCAGGGTCAGCAGGGACTCGACGACCGTCTCGCGGCGCCGCGCGTCCATGATCACGACGGGCACCTCCGGCGGGACGGTCAGCGCCTCCCGCACGTCCGCCGGCTCGTACGACTCCGAGCCCTCGAAGTGGTTGACGGCGACGGCGTACGGCAGCCCGCAGCTCTCGAAGTAGTCGAGGGCCGGGAAGCAGTCGCGCAGCCGCCGCGTGTCGGCCAGGACGATGCCGCCGACGGCGCCGCGCACCAGGTCGTCCCACATGAACCAGAACCGCTCCTGGCCCGGCGTCCCGTACACGTACAGCACCAGGTCGTCGTCGAGGGTGACGCGGCCGAAGTCCATGGCGACGGTGGTGGTGTTCTTGTCCGGGGTGCCGGTCAGGTCGTCCGTCGGGACGCCGGCCTGGGTCATGACCGCTTCGGTGCGCAGCGGTGTGATCTCGGAGACGGACGAGACGAACGTGGTCTTGCCGACGCCGAAGCCGCCCGCGACCAGCACCTTCACGGCGACGGGGGCACGGGAGCGGTCGTACTGCCACGGCTGGACGGGCTCGTCGTCGGCGTCGGGCGGCACGGAGCCCGGACGGACGGCCGACGACGGGTCAGAGACGGCGAAGGCCACTGAGCACCCTTTCCAGCAGCGCGCGTTCGGGACGGCCGGTGCCGTGGCCCGTGCCGTAGACGCGGATCCTGCCCTGGTCGGCGAGGTCGCTGACCAGGACGCGGACCACGCCGAGCGGCAGTTTCAGCAGCGCGGCTATCTCGGCGATCGTGCGCATGCGGCGGCAGACCTCGACGATGGCGGGCATCTCGGGCATGCGGTCGGGCGCCTTGGCGGGACCGGTGTCGAGGGCGGCGACGAACGTCTCCACCAGCAGGACCTGCGTGAAGCGGGTCCTGCCGCCCGTGAGGGAGTACGGGCGGACGCGGGCGGGACGGCGGTCGGCGCCGCGTATCGGCAGCCGGTCGGAGGCCGGACTCCTCACGGGGTTTTCTCCATCGACTGGCGCAGCTCACTGCGGACTTCGGGGGTCAGGACGTGGCCGGCGCGGCCGACGAACAGGGCCATGTGGTAGGCGACGACGCCCATGTCGCAGTCGGGGGCGGCGTGCACGCCCAGCAGGGACCCGTCACTGATGGCCATGACGAAGACGGAGCCGTGCTCCATCGCCACCATGGTCTGCTTGACCCCGCCGCCGTCCATGAGGGCCGCCGCGCCGGTGGTGAGGCTGCCGAGGCCGGAGACGATGGTGGCCAGGTCGGCGGAGGCGCCCCGCGGGCCCTTGGTGCGGGGCCCCTGGGGGGAGTCGGCTCCCGGGTCGGAGGACAGGAGCAGGAGCCCGTCCGAGGAGACGACGGCGACGGAGTTGACGCCGGGCACCTCCTCGACCAGGTCGGTCAGCAGCCACTGCAGGTTGCGGGCCTGGGTGCTCAGTCCGTACGTACTGGGCGCGGTCATGTGCGTGCCTCCTGTGCGGTGTCCCCCCGGTCGGTCTGCCCCTGGTGCCGGTCCTGGACCTGGTCGTGGTCCCGGTCCTGCCGGAGCTCGGCGGCGGCTACGCGCCGCCCGTCCTGGGCGCCCTGGTAGAACCCGCCGAGGCGGCGCCGCAGTTCGTCGGCGTCGACCTTGCGCGGCGGCTCGGGCGGTGTGTCGTCGGCGCCCGCGCGGCCGGCGGCCACGGAGCGCGGCGTGCGCTTGGGCAGGCCCTTGTCGGTCACGGCCTCGGCCTCGGGGTCGGCCGGGTCGGCGGGGTGGCTGCCCTGCCGCGGCACCCAGTTCTCCTCGGCTGCGGCATGCCGGTGCGGATCCGGCTCGGGCGCGTGTTCCCGTACGTCGGCACCCGGGTCGGCAGCGGACGCGCCGGCCGGGACCTCCGACTCGGGGTCCGCCGCCGCGAAGCCCGCCCCTTCCGCGTCGGGCACGACCCGCGCGAGCAGCTGCTCCTCGGGACCGGGCCCACCCGGGACCTCCGCAGCGAGGCCCACGACGGGAACGGCCACATCAGGGCTCGCCACCGGAACGGCCGCCTCGGGCTCCGCCACCGGGAACCCCGCCTCGGGGCCCGCCACCGGAGCCTCACCCGGAGCCCCGGCCACCTGGACGGCCTCCACCGGCACCTCGGGCACCTCAGTCACCGGCACCTCGACCACCGGAGCCCCGACCACCGGCACCTCAGCCACCGGAACCCCGGCCACCGCCTGCGCCGCGGCTTCCGCCGCAGCCCCCGCCGCCGCCTCGCCCTCCCCCGAGCCGCTGCGCAGCCGGCTCGGGAGGGTGTTCTCGTTGGCCTCCGCGATCACGCCCGGCAGGTGCAGCGCGGGCGCGCCCGGTGTGGCCAGGCTGTGGACCGGGGAGGCCGGCGGGGTCGCGGGCAGCAGTGCGGCCGGGACGACCACCAGCGCCTCGGTGCCGCCGTGCCGCGGGGCGCGCAGCTCCGCGGTGACCCCGTGCCGGGCCGCGAGGCGTCCGGCCACGTACAGGCCGAGGCCCAGGCCGTGTTGCGCCTCGGGCTCCTCGTCGTAGGCCTCGGGCGTGGACAGCCGGGAGTTGAGGGCCTCCAGCCGGTCCTCGGTGACCCCGATGCCCTCGTCGACGACGGACAGCACCACGTCGCCGGAGTCCAGCAGCCATCCGGACACCTTGACCTTGGCCTCCGGCGGGGAGAACGTCGTCGCGTTCTCCAGCAGTTCGGCCAGTACGTGCGAGATGTCGTCGGCGGCGTGCCCGGCGACCTGCGTGTACGAGGGCAGCGCGGCGAGGTCGACGCGCTCGTAGCGCTCGATCTCGCTGACCGCGGCCCGCATGACGTCGACCAGCGGCACGGGCAGGCCCTGGCCGTGGCCGTGCTCCTGGCCGGCCAGGACGAGCAGGTTCTCGTTGTGGCGGCGCATCACGGTCGCCAGGTGGTCCAGCTTGAACAGGGTCGCCAGCCGGTCCGGGTCCTGCTCCTTGGACTCGAGCTCCTCGATCACGGCGAGCTGGCGCTCGACCAGGCCGAGGGTCCGCAGCGACAGCGAGACGGAGGTCGTGGACATGATGCGGCGGTGCTCTTCGAGCCCGGCCCGCAGCTTCGCCAGCTCCTCCTCCAGCACCTCGCGGCCGGAGGCCAGCGCCTCGTTGCGGCCCATGATGCGGCGCCGGTCGGCGTCGAGCCCGGCGATGCGGGTGTGCAGGGAGACGGTCTGGTCGCGCACGGCGTTGAGGTGGCGCACGACCTCGGCGAACTCGTCGTTGCGGCCGGTGAACCGGACCGGCTCGACCGAGCCCTCGGGCGTCGCCAGCCGCTCCGCGCCGCGGCGCAGCACGGACAGCGGCCGGGTCAGCGAGCGGGCCACGGCGGTGGAGACGCCGACGGTGACCAGGAACAGCACGCCCAGCAGTGCGATCACGGTCTCGAGCCGGGTCACGTCGTCGTCGCGCTGCGCGGCGAGCGCGGAGGCGCGCTGGCCGGCGAGGGTGGATTCGACGGACCGCATGCGGTCGATGCGGGCGGTGAGCGCGGAGCCCACGACGGCGCCGTCGGTCCTGCGGTCGGCGGAGGTGAGCGTGGGCCGGTCGGTGAGCCGCTTGAGGTAGTCGTCGGCCGTCTTGACCTCGGGTCCGGTGACGGTGGCGGCGAGGGTCTGGCGGACGTCGGGGCGCGCGGCCCGCGCGAAGTCGTCCAGGGCGGCCTGTTCCCGTACGCGCGAACGCTGGGCGGCGGTGGTGAGTTCGTCGACGACGGCCGAGTTGGGGAGCTGCTCGCCGCGGGGGACGGCCAGCGCGGCGAGCAGCAGTCCGCGGGTGGCCGAGGCCTGTTCCACGGCCTGGCCCAGCGGGGCCATGGGGCGGGTGGTGGCGAGGGCGGCCGTGGCGCGCGGCGGGGTCAGTTCGGCGAGCCGGTCGCCGGGGGTGAGGAGTTCCGCGAGGACTCCGGTGTAGGCCTGGTGGGCGGCGAGGGCGCTGCCCTTGCCGTCGACGGCTTCGGTGCGCACGGCCTGGACGCGGGCGAGGGTTCGGGCGGTGGCCTCGTCGGCGTCGGCCTGGACCTCGGCGATCTGCCGGTCGGTGCGGGCGGCGCGTTCCTGGACGGGCCCCTTGGCCGCGCCGGGGCGGCCCTTGGCGGCGTACTCGACGACGGCGTCGCGTTCGTCGCCGAGGAGGTGGGCGAGGGTGAGCGTGTGCCGGGTCTGTTCCGCGAGGGTGACCAGGCGCTGGGAGTCGTTCAGTTCCCTCGTGGCGGAGACGACGGCGGGTGCGCCGGCCGCGAGGACGGTGAGGCCGGCGACGGCCACGCCCACGACCAGCCTGCGGCGCACGCGGACGCGGCGTCCTGCGGGGGCCGGGCCGTCGGTGGCGGTGCCGTTCTTCCGAGACCGCTTCTTCTGCACCGGTGCTCGCAATCCTGTACGTGTGCTCTGGCTCGTCTACTCGTGTGGCCGAGGTAACGGCCGGTCAACAAGTAAACGCCCCCTGCCCCCTCGTACCGCCTCAGACCTTTGCAGTGCGATGGGAAGAGAGCCGCACATCGCCCACCCGGCCACTCGAACGAGTGAACATCAAGGATGAGTTGGCGACCAACTCGGACATCCGGCGTCAGAGCGCGTCCGTGGACAGGCGGTTGAAAGATCGACGCGGGCTTTGGCAGTATGCCCGCCCACATTCCGGTCGGCCCGGTCCGGGCCGTGCGGCGCCCCGCTCGGCGGCCCGTGCGGAGGCCCGGCCGGCCGCTCCGCGATTGGTACGGACCTACCCGCGCTCCGCGTCCCCCGCCGGGCAGAATGTCCGCATGCGCATCGACCTCGCCTCCGCCCCCGGCAGTCCGGAACGCCCCAATGAGGACTGGGTGTCGGCCGCGATCCCCGCTTCGGGCGGCGGCGTAATGGTCACCCTGGACGGGGTCACCCCGCCGCGCGGCGGGGACGGCTGCGTGCACGGGGTGCCGTGGTTCGCGGCCCGGCTCGGCGGCCGATTGACCGAACTGTCCGGGTCGCGGCGGGACCTGCCGCTGGACCGGATCCTGGCCGAGGCCGTCCGCACCACGGCCGAGGCCCACCGCGACACCTGTGACCTTTCTCACGTCCGGACGCCACAGGCGACGGTGGTCGTCGTGCGCTGGGACGAGTCGTACGTGGAGCACCTGGTGCTCTCGGACTCCGTTCTGCTCCTCCAGGGGCCCGGGGGCGAGGTGACGGCGGTGCTCGACGACCGGCTGGACCGGGTCCCCCGGGAGCTGCTGCGGTCGGTGGAGGCCACGGACGCGCTGCGGAACGCGGAGGGCGGCTTCTTCACAGCGGCCGCGGACCCGGAAGTGGCGGCCCGGGCGGTGACCGGGCGCACCCCGCGCGACCGGGTGCGTGCGGTGGCCGCGCTCACGGACGGGGCGAGCCGGTGGACGGACACGTTCGGGGAGGGCGACTGGGCGCAGTGCCTGGCGGTGCTGCGGAAGGAGGGCGCGGAGGGCCTGATCGGCCGGGTCCGCGCCGTCGAGTCCGACCCGGCGCGCCCGCCGGCCCGGCACAAGCGGCACGACGACGCCTCGGCGGTCTACGCGGAGCTGTAGCGGAGGGCCCGCTTGGGCGCACCGCCTCGGGACGCCTCCGCGGGGTCCGGGGTCCGCGCGGGCGGGGTCCGCGGCCCCGGGTCCTACGGCGTGTCCTCGCCCGCGTTCAGCTGGTTGAGCAGCCGGGCCAGTTCCGCCACTTCGCCGCGGTCCCAGTCGGCGAGTTTGCGCATGTACTGCTCGCGCCGGGCGCCCCGTACCCGCAGGAACCGCTCGCGGCCCTCCTCGGTGAGGCCGACCAGGAAGGCCCGGCCGTCGGCGGGGTCCGGCTCGCGGGCGATCAGGCCCAGCACCTCCAGGGCCCGCAGCTGGCGGCTCATGGTGGCCTTGCCGACGCCGAAGTAGGCGGCGAGCTCGGTGGCCCGCTGCCGGCCGGCGGCCTCCAAGCGTACGAGGAGCCCGTACGCGGCGGGCTCCAGCTCGGGGTGGAGGGCGCGCGCCATCTCGCCGGAGGAGGCGCGGGCGCGCCGGAGGAAGACGGACAGCTCCCGCTCCAGGGCAAGGAACTCCTGGTCTTCGCTCCCGTGCACGTCCTGCTCCTTCGGTGGTGGATCGGACCGCCAGTATTTCGCAGCGGGCGCGCCGACGGCCCGGGGCCCCGCCGCCGCGGGTCCCGGGCCGTCGTACGGGTGTCCGTCAGGCGGCGGTGACCGCCGCCTCCTGCTGCGCCCTGGCCTGCGACAGGGCCAGCTCCAGCACCTGGCGCACGTCGGTCACCGGGTGCACCTCCAGCCCCTCCAGCACCTCGGCCGGGACGTCGTCCAGGTCGGCCTCGTTGCGCTTGGGGATGATGACGGTGGTCAGGCCCGCGCGGTGCGCGGCGAGCAGCTTCTGCTTGACCCCGCCGATCGGCAGGACGCGGCCGGTCAGCGAGACCTCGCCGGTCATGGCCACGTCCGTGCGCACCTGGCGCCCGGAGAGCAGCGAGGCGAGGGCGGTGGTCATGGTGATGCCCGCACTCGGGCCGTCCTTGGGCACGGCGCCCGCCGGGAAGTGGATGTGCACGCCCCGGTCCTTCAGGTCGGCGACGGGGAGCTCCAGTTCGGCGCCGTGCGAGCGCAGGAAGCTGAGCGCGATCTGCGCCGACTCCTTCATGACGTCGCCGAGCTGGCCGGTGAGGGTCAGTCCGGCCGCGCCCGTCTCGGGGTCGGCCAGGGAGGCCTCGACGAACAGGACGTCGCCGCCCGCGCCGGTCACCGCGAGGCCGGTGGCCACGCCGGGGACGGCGGTCCGCCGCTCCGCCGGGTCCTGGGCGGACTCGGGGACGTGGTGCGGCCGTCCGATCAGGCCGCGCAGGTCGTCGGCGCCGATGCTGAAGGGCAGTTCGCGCTCGCCCAGCTCGTGCTGCGAGGCCACCTTGCGCAGCAGTCGCGCGATGGACCGCTCCAGGGTGCGCACGCCCGCCTCGCGGGTGTACTCGCCGGCGAGCTTGCGGAGCGCCTCCTCGCGCAGGACCACCTCGTCGGCGCCCAGGCCCGCGCGCTCCAGCTGGCGCGGCAGCAGGTGGTCGCGGGCGATGACGACCTTCTCGTCCTCGGTGTAGCCGTCGAGGCGGACCAGCTCCATCCGGTCGGCGAGCGCCTCGGGGATGGCTTCCAGGACGTTGGCCGTGGCCAGGAACACCACGTCGCTGAGGTCGAGCTCGACCTCCAGGTAGTGGTCGCGGAAGGTGTGGTTCTGCGCCGGGTCCAGGACTTCCAGCAGGGCCGCGGCCGGGTCGCCGCGGAAGTCGGAGCCGACCTTGTCGATCTCGTCGAGGAGCACGACCGGGTTCATCGACCCGGCCTCCTTGATGGCGCGGACGATGCGGCCGGGCAGGGCGCCGACGTAGGTCCGGCGGTGTCCGCGCACCTCGGCCTCGTCCCGTACGCCGCCGAGGGCGACGCGGACGAACTTGCGGCCCATGGCGTGGGCCACGGACTCGCCGAGCGAGGTCTTGCCGACGCCGGGCGGCCCGACGAGTGCGAGCACGGCCCCGCCGCGGCGGCCTCCGATGACGCCGAGGCCGCGCTCGGTGCGCCGCTTCCTGACCGCGAGGTACTCGGTGATGCGGTCCTTGACGTCGCTGAGCCCTGCGTGTTCGGCGTCGAGGACGGCCCGGGCGCCCTGGATGTCGTATCGGTCCTCGGTGCGCTCGTTCCAGGGGAGCTCGAGGACGGTGTCCAGCCAGGTGCGGATCCAGGAGCCCTCGGGGCTCTGGTCGCTGGCCCGCTCGAGCTTGTCGACCTCCTTGAGGGCGGCCTCGCGGACCTTCTCGGGGAGGTCGGCGGCCTCGACGCGGCTGCGGTAGTCGTCGGACTCCTCGCCGTCCTTCTCCCCGCCCAGCTCGCGCAGTTCCTTGCGGACGGCTTCGAGCTGGCGGCGCAGCAGGAACTCGCGCTGCTGCTTGTCGACGCCGTCCTGCACGTCCTTGGCGATGGACTCGGCGACGTCCTGTTCGGCGAGGTGGTCGCTGAGGGCCTTGACGGCCAGCTTGAGGCGGGCGACGGGGTCGGCGGTCTCCAGCAGCTCGACCTTCTGCTCGACCGTCAGGAACGGCGAGTAGCCGGAGTTGTCGGCGAGGGCCGAGACCCCTTCGATCTGCTGGACCCGGTCGACGACCTGCCAGGCTCCGCGCTTCTTGAGCCAGCTGGTGGCGAGCGCCTTGTACTCCTTGACGAGCTCGGCGACCGCTCCCGGCAGCGGGTCCGGCACGTGCTCGTCGACAGTCTCGCCCTCGACCCAGAGCGCGGCGCCGGGGCCGGTGGTCCCGGCGCCGATGCGGACGCGGCCCCGGCCGCGGATCAGGGCGCCGGGGTCCCCGTCGGAGAGCCGGCCCACCTGCTCGACCGTCCCGAGCACCCCGGTCCCGGCGTACTTCCCGTCGATCCGCGGCACGAGCAGGACCCGGGGCTTGCTGTTGCCCGCCGCCGCCTGGGCCGCCTCCACGGCCCCGCGCACCTCGGCGTCGGACAGGTCCAGCGGAACGACCATTCCGGGCAGCACGACCTCGTCGTCGAGCGGCAGCACGGGCAGAGTGAGCGTTACGGACGTCGAAGCCATGATCAACCCTCCGGCAGTGAAGTTGAGCTATGCCGACTCAATGCATCTGCGCCGCCTGTTGTTCCCCACGCTGCGTTCGCCTGGGGCGAACGCAGCGTGTGCGGCTATCCCCCGGCGGGGCCGGCGGCCACCGGGCGCTCGTCCGAGGGCAGGCCCCACTCGCTCCAGGAGCCGTCGTACACGGCCGTGTGCCGGTAGCCGGCGAGGGTGGCGCCGAGGGCGAGGACGCAGGCGGTGACTCCGGAGCCGCAGCTGAAGTAGAGCCGCTCCCGGTCCCCCGCCAGCGCCGCGAAGGCCTCGCGCAGCTCCGCCGCGGGGCGCATCAGGCCGCCGTCCCGCTGGAGGTCGCCGAAGGGCAGGTTGAGCGCGCCCGGCATGTGGCCGCCGCGCAGGCCCGGGCGGGGTTCGGGGGCGGCGCCGGTGAAGCGCTCGCGGGTGCGGGCGTCGAGGACGGCGGCGGCCGGGTCGGCCAGAGCCGCGGCGACGGCGTCGGCGCCGACCAGCAGCCCGGGGCGCGGCCGGGCGGTGAAGGAGCCGCGCGGGCCGTCGTACGCGGGGCGGGCGGCCTCCAGGGGCAGGCCGGCGGCGGTCCAGGCGGGCAGTCCGCCGTCGAGGACGGCGGCGCGGTCGAAGCCCATGGCGCGCAGCATCCACCAGGCGCGGGCGCTGGAGTAGACGCCGGCGCCGTCGTAGACGACGACGGTGTCGGTGTCGTCGACGCCGAGGTCCCGCATCGCCTCGGCGAAGCGGGCGGCCGTGGGCATGGTGTGCGGGGCTGGGGCGTCGTGGTCGGAGAGGTCCCCGTCGAGGTCGAAGGGGCGGGCTCCGGGGATCCGGTGGGCGGCGCCGCGGTGGGCGCCCACGGAGGCGTCGAGGACGACGAGTCCGGGCGCGGAGAGCCGTCCGGCCAGCCAGTCGGCGCCGACGAGCGGTCCGGACGGTTCGGGGGAGTTGGGGGAGTTGGGGGTGTTGGGGGTCATGCGGCGGCTCCTCGGCAGGGTGGGGCCACGATCCTGCCGCACGCCCCCCTCAGGCCGGGCAGCCGCCCGGGCGGGCGTACAGCGCGACGCGGGCGCCCCGCACCTCGGTGACCGAGCACAGGTCGAACCAGGCGGCCAGGGTCTGCCGCTTCACCGCCTCGCGCGGGTACGGGTCCAGCGGCTGGCCGGCCGGGTCGAGCAGGGCGATCACGCGGGGGGAGGCGATGAGCGCGGCGCGGATCTCGGCCGAGGGCAGTTCGGTGCCCTGGAGGCTGTGC
This sequence comes from Streptomyces sp. NPDC058525, assembly GCF_042719495.1. Taxonomy (NCBI): domain Bacteria; kingdom Bacillati; phylum Actinomycetota; class Actinomycetes; order Kitasatosporales; family Streptomycetaceae; genus Streptomyces; species Streptomyces sp. NPDC058525. The sequence continues at coordinate 13,667 of NZ_JBHXNP010000024.1, read as the reverse complement.
GAGGCCTGCGGGGAGCGGTCCAGGGCGATGTCGCGCAGCCCGTCGAGGACGTCGGGCGAGGACAGCAGCCATTCGCGGCGCCGGGACGGCAGGAAGAGCACGGCGTCGCCCGGCCGGGCCCGTTCGCGGACGGCGGCGGCCACCGCGAGCACGTCGTCCTTGCGGCTCTCGGGGGTGCGCAGCCACACCGACCACCAGCCGGCGGGCACGAGCAGGGCCGCGACCAGCAGCCACGGCCACCAGCCGCGTGCCGTGGCCAGCCGGGCGCCGGCCAGCAGGGCGAGCCCGGCGAGCGCGTAGAGCACGTACCGGTCGACGTACCAGGGGTGGACCAGCGAGAGCGTCATCAGCAGGCCGGGCGGCAGCAGCGCGAGGGGCAGGGCCACGCGGACCAGGCCGGCCTGGTCGCGCCCGCCGGAGCCGCGCGCGAGCAGCAGCGCGGCGCCCGCGAGCACCCCGTACGCGACCCAGTCCTGCCAGGACGGCCGCCCGAGCCAGCCGAGCTGTTGCTCGGCCTGCCGGGCGCTGACCAGGGCGAGGGGCAGCAGCAGGAGCACGACGGCGCCGGCGGCGATGCGCCAGCCGCGCGAGCGCCAGGCGGGGACGGCGTGCGCGAGCAGGGCCAGTACGGCGAACTCGTGCAGCCAGCAGCCGAGCAGCAGGACCGCGGCGTAGGCGGTCCACCGCTCGCGCAGCATCAGGTACGTCGCCCACACCACGGCCGCGGCGACGAGGGCGTACGAGCGGCCCTCCTGCGCGTACATCTGGACGGGCGGCAGCACGGCGTACGCGAGGCCGGCGAGCAGCGCGGCCCGCTCCCCCGCGAGCCGGTGCCCGATCACGGCCACTCCGGCGGCGGCGAGGGCGGTGGCGGCGACGGAGGGCAGCCGCAGGGCCCACAGGCCGCCGTCCCAGGCGAGGAATGCCCCGTGCATGAGCAGGTAGTACAGGCCGTGCACGGCGTCCACCTGGCCGAGCAGGTCCCAGAGCCCGCCGAGCGGCCGGTGGGCGACCTGCCAGGTGACGGACTCGTCGCGCCACATGCTGCCGCCGCGCTCCAGACCCCACAGGCCGAGGAGGGCGGCGAGCAGCGGCGGGAGCACGCGCCAGGGGGCGATGCGGCGGATGGCTGCCTCCGGGTGCTGTCGGATCGGGTGCGGGGACTCCATACTCGGGGTTCGGACGGAGTACCTGCGGAGGTGGGTGTGCGAGCGCTCCGAGTGGTGGCGGTGACGGCGGCGGTGCCGATCGCGGTTCTGGCCGCGGCTCTGGCCGGATGCGGACCGTCCGAATCCGGTGGTGTCGACGGCCGGCCGCCGGCGAGCGGCCCGCAGACCCCGGCGGAGACGGGCCCCGGGGCCACCCCCACGTCGGCGCCGACGTCCGCGCCCGCTCCCACGACGGCTTCCCCGGCCCCGACGGAGACCCTGGTCCGGGCCACCCGCAGCGGCGGCTACGCCGGCCGGACGCACACCCTCATCGTCAAGGGCGACGGCTCGTGGACGCGGCTGGACGCCAAGGCCGAGCCGGAGGGCACCGGGAAGCTGCCGGAAGCCGGACTGGCCGCCCTGCGCACGGCCCTGCGGGAGGCGGACTTCGCGCGGCTGCCGAGGATCGCCACGGGCGACACGACGGTGTACGACGGGTTCACGTACGCGTTCGTGCACGGCGGCTTCGAGGTGGCCGCCGAACAGGAGGCCCTGGCCCCGGCCCTGAAGAAGGTGCTGGACGCCCTGCCCCCGTTCACGGCCGCTGGCTAGGGCCCGGGCGAGGCGGCGGCGGTCACGGCGGGAAAACGGCGAGCCCCACCCGGCCAGGGAACGCGAGCCCCGCCCGGCCAGGGGACGAGCCCACCCGGCCGGGGAAACGGCGAGCCCCGCCCGGCCAGGGCACGAGCCCACCCGGCCGGGGAAACGGCGAGCCCCGCCCACCCTGGGAACGGCGAGCCCCCGCCCCGCCAGGCGACGGCGATCCCCACCCGGCCAGGGAACGCGAGCCCCCGCCCGGCCAGGCGACGGCGATCCCCACCCGGCCGGGGATCGGCGACCCCGTCCGCCTAAGGGGACGGCGAGCCCCGCCCGCCTAGGGAACCGCGAGCCCCGCCGCCCCGGGCTTCGGCAGCCCCGTCCCCGCGACCGAGATCTCCCGCAGCCGCCGGTCCAGGCAGGCGTGCAGCAGGGCCGGCATGTCCACGCTGTCGGGGGCCAGCACCCACTGGATCTGCAGGCCGTCCATGACCGCGAGGGTCTCGCGGCCGACGCCCTCGCAGTCGGTGCCGGGGCGCAGTTCGCCGCGGGCGACCCCGGCCTCCAGCAGGTCGACGGTGTAGCCGAGCACGCGGGCGTAGCGCTCCCGGAAGTAGGCGTGGGCGGGGTGCCCGGGGTTGCCGGACTCGCCGACGAGGGTGTTGAACATCCGGACGAGGCCGGGCCTGCGCGCGTTGTCGGCGGCGAGGGCGACGACGGTGGCGAAGTGCGCGGCCACCGTCGCGGCGGGCCGGCTGAACAGCCGCTCGATGTCGTGCCGCTCGCTCTGCGCCAGCACGGACAGCAGCAGGTCCTCCTTGCTGCGGAAGTGGTGCAGCAGCCCGCCCTGGGTGATCCCGCAGTCGGCCGCGATCCGGGCCAGCGAGGAGGCGTGGAAGCCCCACTGCGCGAAGTGCTCGACCGCGGTGTCGAGGATCTTCTGCCGGCGGGCGTCGCCCACCGCGTAGGTGCCCCGGCCCGCGGCCTTCGGGGCCGCTCGCCCCTTGTCCTGTGCCATGCGGACCACCCTAGGCCGTGCCTTTTGCGGCCACCGGCGCGGAGTGATCCAGGTCACTTCCGAAAACCTAGTGGGTACACGGTTTTCGCGTCTACCTTGGGCCCCCGGTCGTCCCCGCCTCCCAGGAGCCTCCCGATGAACGCGACCCCCGCCTACAAAGACCCCTCGCTCCCCCTCGACCGGCGCGTGGAGGACCTGCTGTCGCGGATGACGCTGGAGGAGAAGGCCGGCCAGCTCTTCCACTCCATGCTGATGATGAACGCGGACGGCACCCCGGTCACCGAGACCGACGGCTCGATGCTCCCCTTCACCACGCCCGAGCTGATCGGCGACCGGCTCCTGACCCACTTCAACCTGCTCGGCACCTACGGGGCCCGCGAGATGGCCGGGTGGCAGAACACCGTCCAGGAGATGGCCGCGGCCACCCGCCTCGGCATCCCGGTCACCCTCTCGACCGACCCGCGCCACGCCTTCACCGACAACGTCGGCGCCTCCTTCAACTCCGGCGCCTTCTCCGCCTGGCCCGAGGCCCTGGGCCTGGCCGCCATCGGCGACCCGGAGCTGGTGTTCCGCTTCGCCGACACCGTCCGCCGCGAGTACCTGGCCGTCGGCTTCCGCGTCGCACTGCACCCGCAGATCGACCTGGCCAGCGAGCCGCGCTGGGCCCGCCAGACCGGCACCTTCGGCTCCGACGCCCGGCTCACCGCCGAGCTCGTACGGGCGTACGTGCGCGGCCTGCAAGGCCCCGAGCTCGGCCCCGAGTCCGTGTCGGCCATGGTCAAGCACTTCCCGGGCGGCGGCCCGCAGAAGGACGGCGAGGACCCGCACTTCGCGCACGGCAAGGAGCAGGTCTACCCGGGCGGGATGCGCGAGCACCACCTGGAGCCCTTCAAGGCTGCGATCGCCGCCGGATGCGCGCAGATGATGCCGTACTACGGCCAGCCGATCGGCACCGACTGGGAGGAGGTCGGCTTCGGCTTCAACAAGGGCGTGGTCACCGGCCTGCTGCGCGAGGAGCTCGGCTTCGACGGCATCGTCTGCACCGACTGGGGCCTGATCACCGATTCTTCGATCTTCGGGGAGAGCCACCCGGCGCGCGCCTGGGGCCTGGAGCACCTGAGCGTGGCGGAGCGCGCGGCGCGCGCGCTGGACGCCGGCTGCGACCAGTTCGGCGGCGAGCAGTGCCCCGAGGTGGTCGTGGAGCTGGTCCGCTCCGGCCGGATCGCGGAGTCCCGCATCGACGCGTCGGTACGGCGGCTGCTGCGCGAGAAGTTCCGGCTGGGCCTGTTCGAGAACCCGTACGTCGACGCGGACGCGGCGGCCGAGACGGTGGGCCGGGCCGATTTCACCGCCCTGGGCGCGGCGGCCCAGCGCCGCTCGCTCACGGTCCTGACGAATCCGGAGCGAATTATTCCGCTCTCCGCGAAGTCGGCCCCCCGGCCGAGGCTCTACGTGCGCAACGTCGACGAGGCCGTGGCCGCCGAGTACGGCGAGGTCGTCGCCGACCCGGCCGGGGCCGACCTGGCCGTGCTGCGCCTGCGCACCCCGTACGAGCCGAGGGAGAACATCTTCGAGTCCTTCTTCCACTCCGGCTCGCTGGCCTTCCCGGAGGCCGAGCTCGCCGGGATCCTGGCCCTGCTCGACCAGGTGCCGACCCTCGTCTGCATCAACCTGGAACGGGCCGCCGTCATCCCGGAGATCGCCGCGCGGGCCGCGTCGCTGATCGCCGACTACGGCGCCTCGGACGCCGCCCTGCTGGACGTGGCCTTCGGCCGGGCGGTCCCCGAAGGACGCCTCCCCTTCGAGCTCCCGCGCTCGATGAAGGCCGTCGAGGCCTCCCGACCCGACGTCCCGAACGACACCGAGGACCCGGTGTTCGCACACGGCCACGGGCTGTCCCTGTAGGCCGGTACATCCCTCCCCCAACCCGGATCATCAGCACATATGCCCTGTCCGAACCCCGCATAGCCGCAGGCCGGTGCCTCCTCTACGCTGCACCCCACCACGCAGATCTTCAGGGGCGGACCGGGACATGGAACAGACGAACACCACCCACAACGGCGCCTCGGCGACCCCCGGCGCACAGCGGCGCGTGCTCGTCGTCGAGGACGACCACACCATCGCCGAGGCCATCGCGGCCCGGCTGCGCGCCGAGGGCTTCCAGGTCCAGACCGCAGCGGACGGCCCTGCCGCCGTCGCCGCGGCCGAGAGCTGGCTGCCCGAGCTGCTGGTCCTGGACGTGATGCTGCCGGGCTTCGACGGACTGGAGGTCTGCCGCCGGGTCCAGGCGCAGCGGCCGGTCCCGGTGCTGATGCTCACCGCCCGCGACGACGAGACCGACCTGCTGGTCGGTCTCGGGGTCGGCGCGGACGACTACATGACCAAGCCGTTCTCCATCCGCGAGCTCGCCGCGCGGGTGCACGTACTGCTGCGGCGTGTGGAACGGGCCACACAGGCCGCGCACACCCCGCGCGGTGCGACCCTGCGGCTGGGCGATCTGGAGATCGACCACGCGCAGCGCCGGGTCCGGGTGCAGACCGAGGACGTGCACCTGACGCCGACCGAGTTCGACCTGCTGGTGTGCCTGGCCGGGACCCCGCGGGCGGTCCTGTCCCGGGAGCAGCTGCTGGCCGAGGTGTGGGACTGGGCCGACGCGTCCGGGACCCGTACGGTCGACAGCCACATCAAGGCCCTGCGGCGGAAGATCGGGGCGGAGCGGATCCGTACCGTCCACGGCGTCGGGTACGCCCTGGAGACACCGGCGCAGGCATGAGCGGCCGGCATCCGGGACCGGGGCTGCGGCCCTTCTCGCCGTTCTCGATCAAGACCAAGCTGGGCACCCTCGTGGTGGTCTCGGTCTTCATCACGACGGGGCTGCTGCTGGTGGCCCTGCGCACGGACACCGAGCTGCGGTTCATCACGGTCTTCTCGGTGATCGCCTCGATGCTGATCACCCAGTTCGTGGCGCACAGCCTGACGGCTCCGCTGGACGACATGACGCGGGTGGCCCGGGCGATATCCCACGGCGACTACACCCGGCGGGTGCGCGGGGCGGGACGCCGCGACGAGCTGGGCGACCTGGCCTCGACGATCAACCTGATGGCGGACGACCTGGAGGCGGTGGACCGGCACCGCAAGGAGCTCGTCGCCAACGTCTCGCACGAGCTGCGCACGCCGATCTCCGCGCTGCGGGCGGTGCTGGAGAACGTGGTGGACGGGGTCTCGGCCGCCGATCCGGAGACCATGCGCACGATGCTCAAGCAGACCGAGCGCCTCGGCCGCCTCGTGGAGACCCTGCTGGACCTGTCCCGGGTGGACAACGGGGTGGTCCCGCTGAAGGCCCGCCGCTTCGAGGTGTGGCCGTACCTGTCGGGCGTGCTGAAGGAGTCGGGGCTGGCGGCCGCCGGACGGCCGGGCCTGCTCTCCGGTTCGGGCGGCCACACACGCAACGACGTACACCTGCACCTCGACGTGTTCCCGCCCGAACTGACGGCCTACGCGGACGCCGAACGGCTGCACCAGGTCGTCGCGAACCTGATCGACAACGCGGTCAAGCACAGCCCCCCGCACGGCCGGGTCACCGTCCGCGCCCGGGCCGGCGACGCACCGGGCGCGCTGGCGCTGGAGGTGCGGGACGAAGGTCCCGGCATCCCGGAGGCGGAGCGGCACCGGGTCTTCGAGCGGTTCAACCGCGGCAGCGCCCGGGCCGGCGACGGCGGCACCGGGCTGGGCCTGGCGATCGCCCGCTGGGCCGTGGAGCTGCACGGAGGGCATATCGGCGTGGCCGAATCGTCACGGGGCTGCCGCATCCTTGTCACGCTCCCGGGCAGCTCCCAGGCGTCACGTTGACGTAGGGTTCGAGTGGGAAGGACATGATCTCGGCCACACGTACCCGGGGTCCGTCAGGGGTGCGAAGCCAAGGGGGCCGCAACCTCGGTGCCCCCTACCCGAACCACGCTTGTTTCCCGCCATTCCAGGCAGCGAAACCCGCCGTTCGATGTGACCTACGCGACGGATGTCCCGCCCGGTCTGCATCTCGCGGCCGAGGAGGCGTAGCCTTTATTCCCGCTGTCCATACCTTGTGAAGCGGAAGAGGGCGGTTGCCGCCGTGTCGCCACAGTCCCCCAGTAACCCGAGCACCACGACCGAAGCAGCAGAGGGCGGGAAGACCCCTGCCTCAGGCTTCGGTGCCAACGAGTGGCTCGTCGACGAGATCTATCAGCAGTACCTCCAGGACCCGAACTCGGTCGACCGGGCCTGGTGGGACTTCTTCGCCGACTACAAGCCGGGGGGCGCTGCCGCTCCGGTCAAGGCCGAAGAGCCGAAGAAGTCCCCGACGACGGACGGCGCCTCCGCACAGGCCGCCGCCGTCGCCGCAGCTCCGCAGGCCGTCGACGCCGCCGCCACGGGGGCGGCGCGCGCCGCGGCCCCTGCCGCCCCGAGCCCCGCGCCCACGCCCGTGTCAGCTCCTGCCCCTGCTCCTGCCACCCCCTCTGGTGCCCCTGCTGTGACTGTCACCTCCCAGGCCCCGGCCGCCGCACCGGCCGCGCCCGCCACTCCCGCTCCCGTAGCCAAGCAGGCCGCGCCCGCCACCGAGGCCCCCGCGGGCCCGGAACTGGTGACGCTCCGCGGCCCGGCTGCCGCCGTGGCCAAGAACATGAACGCCTCCCTCGACGTCCCGACGGCCACGTCCGTCCGCGCCGTCCCGGTGAAGCTGCTGTTCGACAACCGCATCGTGATCAACAACCACCTCAAGCGCGCTCGAGGCGGGAAGATCTCCTTCACCCACCTCATCGGCTACGCGATGGTGCAGGCGATCAAGGCCATGCCGGCCATGAACCACTCCTTCGCGGAGAAGGACGGCAAGCCGACCCTGGTCAAGCCGGAGCACATCAACTTCGGCCTCGCGATCGACCTGGTGAAGCCCAACGGCGACCGCCAGCTCGTCGTCGCCGGCATCAAGAAGGCCGAGACCCTCAACTTCTTCGAGTTCTGGCAGGCCTACGAGGACATCGTCCGCCGCGCCCGTGTCGGCAAGCTGACGATGGACGACTTCACCGGCGTCACCGTCTCGCTGACCAACCCCGGCGGCCTGGGCACCGTGCACTCCGTGCCCCGCCTGATGCCCGGACAGTCGGTCATCATGGGCGTCGGCTCCATGGACTACCCCGCCGAGTTCCAGGGCACCTCGCAGGACACCCTGAACAAGCTGGGCATCTCCAAGGTCATGACCCTGACCTCGACCTACGACCACCGGGTCATCCAGGGCGCGGCCTCCGGCGAGTTCCTGCGCATCGTCGCGAACCTGCTGCTCGGCGAGAACGGCTTCTACGACGACGTCTTCGAGGCCCTGCGCATCCCATACGAGCCGGTCCGCTGGAACCGGGACATCGACGCCTCGCACGACGACGACGTCACCAAGGCCGCCCGCGTCTTCGAGCTGATCCACTCCTACCGGGTCCGCGGCCACGTCATGGCCGACACCGACCCGCTGGAGTACAAGCAGCGCAAGCACCCCGACCTCGACATCACCGAGCACGGCCTCACCCTGTGGGACCTGGAGCGCGAGTTCGCGGTCGGCGGCTTCTCCGGCAAGTCGATGATGAAGCTGCGCGACATCCTCGGCGTGCTGCGCGACTCGTACTGCCGCACCACCGGCGTCGAGTTCATGCACATCCAGGACCCCAAGCAGCGCCGCTGGATCCAGGACCGCATCGAGCGCCCGCACTCCAAGCCGGAGCGCGAGGAGCAGCTGCGCATCCTGCGCCGCCTGAACGCCGCCGAGGCCTTCGAAACCTTCCTGCAGACGAAGTACGTCGGCCAGAAGCGCTTCTCGCTGGAGGGCGGCGAGTCCGTCATCCCGCTGCTCGACGCCGTCATCGACTCGGCCGCCGAGGCCCGCCTCGAAGAGGTCGTCATCGGCATGGCCCACCGCGGCCGCCTGAACGTGCTCGCGAACATCGTCGGCAAGTCGTACGCGCAGATCTTCCGCGAGTTCGAGGGCAACCTCGACCCGAAGTCCATGCACGGCTCCGGCGACGTCAAGTACCACCTGGGCGCCGAGGGCACCTTCACCGGCCTGGACGGCGAGCAGATCAAGGTCTCGCTCGTCGCGAACCCCTCGCACCTGGAGGCGGTCGACCCGGTCCTGGAGGGTGTCGCCCGCGCCAAGCAGGACATCATCAACAAGGGCGGCACGGACTTCACGGTCCTGCCCGTCGCCCTGCACGGCGACGCGGCCTTCGCGGGCCAGGGTGTGGTCGCCGAGACGCTGAACATGTCGCAGCTGCGCGGCTACCGCACCGGCGGCACCGTCCACGTCGTGATCAACAACCAGGTCGGCTTCACCGCCGCCCCGGAGTCCTCGCGCTCCTCGATGTACGCGACCGACGTGGCCCGCATGATCGAGGCGCCGATCTTCCACGTCAACGGCGACGACCCTGAAGCGGTCGTCCGCGTTGCCCGTCTGGCCTTCGAGTTCCGCCAGGCGTTCAACAAGGACGTGGTCATCGACCTCATCTGCTACCGCCGCCGCGGCCACAACGAGTCCGACAACCCGGCCTTCACGCAGCCACTGATGTACGACCTGATCGACAAGAAGCGCTCGGTGCGCAAGCTGTACACCGAGTCCCTCATCGGTCGCGGCGACATCACGCTGGAAGAGGCCGAGCAGGCGCTCCAGGACTTCCAGGGCCAGCTGGAGAAGGTCTTCGCGGAGGTCCGCGAGGCCGCCACGCAGCCCGCCGCCGGCGGCCCGGTGACCCCCGCGCAGACCGCGCAGGAGTTCCCCGTCCCGGTGAACACCGCGATCTCCCAGGACGCCGTCAAGCGGATCGCCGAGTCCCAGGTCAACATCCCCGAGCACGTCACCGTGCACCCGCGCCTGCTGCCGCAGCTGCAGCGCCGCGCGGCGATGATCGACGAGGGCACCATCGACTGGGGCATGGGCGAGACCCTGGCCTTCGGCTCGCTGCTGATGGAGGGCACCCCGGTCCGGCTGTCCGGCCAGGACTCCCGCCGCGGCACCTTCGGCCAGCGCCACGCCGTCCTCATCGACCGCCAGACCGGCGAGGACTACACCCCGCTGCAGTACCTGTCGGACGACCAGGCCCGCTACAACGTCTACGACTCGCTGCTCTCCGAGTACGCGGCCATGGGCTTCGAGTACGGCTACTCGCTGGCCCGCCCGGACGCGCTGGTCCTCTGGGAGGCCCAGTTCGGTGACTTCGTCAACGGCGCGCAGACCGTCGTCGACGAGTTCATCTCCTCGGCCGAGCAGAAGTGGGGCCAGACGTCCGGCGTTACGCTGCTCCTCCCGCACGGCTACGAGGGCCAGGGCCCGGACCACTCGTCCGCGCGTCCCGAGCGCTTCCTCCAGATGTGCGCGCAGGACAACATGACGGTGGCCATGCCCACCCTCCCGTCCAACTACTTCCACCTGCTGCGCTGGCAGGTCCACAACCCGCACCACAAGCCGCTCATCGTCTTCACCCCGAAGTCGATGCTGCGTCTGAAGGCGGCGGCGTCGAAGGCGGAGGAGTTCACGAACGGCTCGTTCCGCCCGGTCATCGGCGACAGCACGGTGGACCCGAACGCGGTCCGCAAGGTCGTCTTCTGCGCCGGCAAGGTCTACTACGACCTGGAGGCCGAGCGGGAGAAGCGCGGCATCACCGACACCGCGATCATCCGCATCGAGCGGCTGTACCCGCTGGCCGGTGCGGAACTCCAGGCGGAGATCGCCAAGTTCCCGAACGCGGCGAAGTACATCTGGGCGCAGGAGGAGCCGGCGAACCAGGGCGCGTGGCCCTTCATCGCCCTCAACCTGATCGACCACCTCGACCTGGCGGTCGGCGCGGATGTCCCGGCGGGCGAACGCCTCCGCCGCGTCTCCCGCCCCCACGGCTCGTCCCCGGCGGTCGGCTCGGCCAAGCGCCACCAGGCGGAGCAGCAGCTCCTCCTGGACGAGGTCTTCGAGGCCTGACCGCTGCGCGGCTCAGCAGTACGGAAGGCCCGGCTTCCCCTCGGGGGGCCGGGCCTTCCGGCCGTTCGTGGCGGACCGGTCAGCGGAGGTCCAGCAGCGTCACGTCGTGCAGGTCGGCCGTCGCCGACCCTCCGGTACCCCAAGCCCGATAAGTAGCCACAGCCGCCGGGGCCTTGGGGTGACCCGTCTGCGGCCCGAGCGAGTAGCCGTACGCGATGCCGGCGGGCCGGCTATCCGAGCTACGCGCCAGGGCGCTCCGGAAGGTGGGGTTTACGGGTCTGTGCCCGAAGGCGGCGGAACGCGGCCGACGTCCACCTCCCCGGCGGCCAGCAGCACATCGGCGAGCCTGTTCCCCAACACCGGCACCTCCCTGGACTACCTCTGGGTAGTGTCCGTCAAGGAGATCCGAAACAAGAGGGGGCGCCATGGCGACCGACATCGTGATCGCGCAGACGACCGTCGACAGCGCACAGCACGCGAGCGAGTTGGCGCGAGGCGCGGTGGAGGCCCGTCTGGCGGCCTGTGCGCACATCGACGCGCCCTTCACGGCCGTCTACCGGTGGAAGGGAACCGTGGAGACGGCCACCGAATGGCGGATCTCCTACAAGACAACGCGGGACCGCCTCCCGGCCCTAGCCGCATGGGTCACCCAGGAGCACGGCTATGACGTACCGGAATGGATCGTCCTTCCGGTAGAAGGCGGCTCAGACGCCTACCTGTCGTGGGTCGCCGAAGAGACCGCCCCTGAGTAGTCGCGAGGCGCATACACGCGATCGCGGCATCGAAAACTCAGCGGCTTGCGGCTCCGCCCCGGCGATGGGCCTTCACCGCGGCGGTGTACTGCTCGCGCGTCAAATCATCGGCGCCGATACCCAGTTCGACGAAAACCTCGCGGACGTCATCGAGGGCACAGGCCACGTCCTTCTCCTCGACCAGGGTCTCCAACTCCAGGAACGTCCCGTCGAGCTCGGGGACGCGGACCAAGGTGGCGAGCATCTGCCGACCCCGCGCCTCGAACGCGTAGTTCCTGCACCTCTTCTCGAACGCGACAGCCGGCACGTACCCAAGGCCGCGCAGCATGGCGTGCACAGCTTGGGCGTCCTCCACGCGCGTCTCGTGCTCCGGCTTCGAGCCGGACTCTTCATCCACCGGGGCGCCCTTGTACGTGAGGACCGTGCGCGTCTCGTCCACCCCGTGCACCGTTCTGACGCGAAGCTCTTCGCCCCGAACCTCCAGGGCCCCCTCCGCCGTGTCGTAGTAGGTGTCCTGGTACACCTCGGCCCGGCCCACGCCTCGCTCATCCAGCCGACGCAGCATCTCTTCCGGCGCGTGCACACACGCCTTCAGCTCCGCTTCGATCATCCGTCAGTCCCCTCTCAGACCGTACGCTCGGCGCCCCTGACGATGGCCTCGAACATGCGCCGAAACCCCCTGAACAACGGGCCGTGAGGCGTCTCCATCACCTTGTAGGCGGCGGACTCGTGCCCCTCCCAACCCGCGTCGAACGCCCCGACGAACATGGTGGTGTCGGCCCGGATCAACCGCCACGTCGGCAGCATGCCGTACCGGTACGCCTCGACGTCGCAGATCCCGGCAAGCTCTCGGAGTCGGGCCTCAGCCAGCCGCACACCGCTGGCAAGAGACTCAGCCGACTCACCGATCTCGGCGGCGCGTAAGGCAAGAGCCGGCGCCTCAGGGTCGAGCAACAGCACCCGAGCCCGGAGCCCACCGCCCTGCCTCCCGAGGTGCGCACGCAACATCGAGTCATTCAGACCGATCAAGCCGAGTCCACGCACAGCGAGGATGTCCAACTCCTTCGCATCACGCACCTGCTGCTGAATCTCCTCCCGCGCAGCGGCCTGCGCGGAGTACACCCGCACCACCTCCGGAAACGCTGCGAGGTCGAACGCGGCCCCGCCGGAACGCCGCTCGCGACCGGCCGCCAACCCGAGGAGATGGCGAGCGTCGTCGGGCATGTTCAGACCGTCCGCGATCCGCTCATACACATCGAGGCGCGACACCTCACGGCGCCGGTTGATGATCTCGTTCACCCGCGCCTGGGTCATACCGACCGCCGCGGCGATGCGCGCCTGACTGGCACCGCTGTACTGCTGCACGAACCGGAATACGGCGCCCACGTCCCGCGCGCGAAGGGCCTGGCGTACATCCGCGCGCTCCCACGCCCAGTCAGGCAGGGAAGTCGGCAAGAGCGGTGTGGCCACAGTCGACTACTCCCGTCATGCGCCTGCGAGATGGAAAGTCATCTCACTGTGAGATTACCGCCTGGATATCGCTGCTGTACGCACAGTCACCGGATTCTGTCCACATGCCACGCGATGCATGTCGCCCAGACCCCGGAAGGCCCAGCGATGACACTCAAGGAGTCGTCCGATGACTGACCGCTACGAGTACGTGCCTCATCGCCTGCTGCGCCACCGTGTACGCGATGTCGCATCCGGCACCGAAGGAGTGCTGATGGCCGTGGTCAACGAGGACGTGTCGGACTCCGTCCACCAGCACTGGATGGAACTGGCCTACATCCGAGCGGCCTCCGGCCGCGAGTTCACCACCGCAGTCGGCAACGTCGAGCCGGTCGAATGACCAGCCACGGCCGGGCGCCGGACGCCAATCCCACCGAAGCGCGTAGCGATCTGGCGCGTCCAGACCCCCGACGGGCCGACTCCATCTGACCGCCGTCTACCGGAGCTCGCCCACCCCACACCGGGAGGTCCATGCGAAGGAATCCCGCCTGGGGCCCTGCCCCCCTCAGGTGCACGCCCGCCCATCGCTGATGGCCCGCATGGGCCTCGATCCCCCGGCCCGTCCTCTTGGGGGCTTCCCGGCAGTCCTTGTCTTTCCGGGGCGGGGCGGTCGGTCAAGAGTGGCCGCAGGCCATCGCGAAGCGACGCGACGAAGGAGCGCT
>NZ_JBHXNP010000023.1:0-95823 GCF_042719495.1 Streptomyces sp. NPDC058525 | reverse complement strand
GGCCAACCACGCCCAAGCCGTCGATCACTACCGGTCACACCCCGACCACGCACTCGACCTGATCACGCCCACCAGATGAGAACGCTCGAGCCTTGATCCACAACCCGCCATGTCTTCTCCGAGACCGGGGTCGAGTCCTGGATCCACGGGCTGTCCTGGACACTGCAGCAGTGGATGCGCAGCAACCCGCAGGCCCGACGGCTCGAAGGACCGGGGCCTGAGGGAGTCGACAACGCCGTGGACCAAGCGATCGCTGCGATCCGTGAACACATCGGCAAACTGCCGGACTGGAACAACCGCTTCCCACTGCTCAAGGACGACCGGCAGGATCGTCCGGCTTCCTCCTACCTGCCCTATCTCGATGCCCACGACCATGCGCAGGTCGCGAAGAACCTCTTCGGCGTGCGCGCCTACCGTCGGCCGCTGGCCCGCGAGGTGGAGCGTCTGGACACCAGCACCCTGGGCTGGTTCGCCATGTTCCGCGGGCTGGTGCCCGTGGACTGGCTCATCGACGCAATGCGCACCACGAAGACAGTCGGCGGCCGCGACCTGATGCGCCAGCCGTCGCTCACCTCCCTGCAACAGCGAGGCATCCGCTCGATCCTGCGCCGGACTCCGCAGCCGGTGCTGCGGCGGATCCTCAAGGAACCCGTCCACCAGGCGCGGCGCACGCTGGCCGATGCAGCCGACTGCACGGTTCACCGTTTGGCCGTCACCCGTGACCTCGACCTCCTTCCGGAGACTCTCGCTGCCCGCGGGCAGCGCCGGGTCCGCGGCTCCCGTGACCTCGAGTACCTGGTTCGGAACCTGCGCGCAATTCAACGCTGGCACAATCCCCGGGGCCAGACTGCCGTGCGCGTCGTACTGGAGGAGATCCACGCCCTTCGCGAGATGGAGCATTACAACCGCGAGATCCGGCTGCTTCCCGAGGGCACGGCCCAGGTCGCTGACTGGGACCTGTGGAAGGACGAGGCGTTCCGCGTGCAGGCGTTGGGCCTGATCGAGGACCGTCGGCGCGAGTTGATGGCTGCCCGCGATCGTGAGCGCTACGAACGCGAGGAGTCCCGCCACCTCGAGCGGATAGCGAGGCAGGCCCAGCGCCACCAATGGGCACTGCAGACGGCCGCACTACTGGATGGTCGGGAAGTAGCCCCTGGTCTGAACCTCGTCGTCGCTCGTGATGCCGAGACGCTCTCCCGCTGGGGTGCGACGCTCAACAACTGCATCGGCGGGTACGCCGGCGAGCTGGAGCTGGATGTGTTCGCCGCGGTCTGCGAAGCGGACGGCCACGTGCGTCTGAACCTGCAGATCACGCAGTCGCATGGCGTAGAGCAGATCCTCGGGAAGAACAACCGCGACGCCGTGCGGGAGCTCGGCGAAGCGGCCCAGCAGGTCGTCGACGGGCTGGACGCCATGGAAATCAGCTTCCACTCGGATGCTCTGGGCATGGACAGGCTGCGACTGCCCCAGAGGACTCACTGACGCCGAATCTCTACAAGAACCCCGACCTGGTGCTCCGGCATCAGGTCGGGGTTCTTCTCTTGCTACCCGGAATGCCGAAGGGGCACGTGGACTGCAGGGAATCTCCTTTCCTTGCTTCTACTGCTCTGTGATCAGCACAGCTGATCCGGAGACGACTCGCAAGATGAGCCCATGAGACGTCTGGGTGTGCTCTCGTCCTGTCATCCGAAGCGATGGAAGTCGCTGACCACTGCACCTGTCGTAACAGTGAGCCGCCTTCGTCATCAGGGTGTGATTAGGCGTCACCGTACTACCCCCCGGCCCACCAGCGCGACGACCGTCGACGAGATCGTCTCCCTCCCCAGCGCGGTAGCGATCTGCTCATTGTTAGCGTGTGCTCTGCTGGCCCCTGCGGAAGTGGAAGGGGCCAGCACATACCGTCGAGGAGAAGAACTGTGGCCGACGACGTACTAGCCGTTCTCGACTACTTGCAGTCCGAACTGAATCGATCGAAAGACGTTGCAGGTCTTGCTGGCGGCGACCGGTGGTCTGTGGATGAGCGCGGATACGAGATCAAGCTCGTGGACAGTAGGGGCAGAGACGCGGTGAAGCTGCCCTTCCGCGGGGATCAAGACCCTCCCACCGCCGAGCATCTACAGCAACACTCCCCTGGGAAGGTCCTTGAGGAGCTCGTGAGCAAGCAGCAAATCTTGGACGAATGCAGGGCCGTACTCGACCAGGGGATTCAAAGTGACAGTGGTCGCGAGGCGCCGGAACTGGTAGCTCTCGTCTCACGCATCATCCATATGCTCGCGCTTCCGTACCGCAATGCCAGAGACTTTCCCGTGCCTCTCCGCTAGATGACGGATCAGGCCAAGCTGCACGGGTCCAGAGCGCTCCCGGAAGGCTCACCTCCGTCGTGGGGCACGGCCGCAGCCCCCCAATGCGGTCAACGGCAAGGGCGCTGTGGAAGGACGCACTGACGGCCGCCGCGACGACTCCCGACCTCGCCGGCGAAGCCCTCGCACTGGCCTACTGGCCTTGATGGCGGCGGCAAGGCTGTGGAGGGTGCTCTGACCACATTGCTTCGCCGGGTTGGTGGTCGGGGGCAGTTGGATGTTGCGTGACGTCCAATCCGAGTGCTGGGGGTGCGGTGGCTGAGCCTGTCCGCGTGCGCAGGTTGGCCGGCCCTCCGGATGGCCATGGTGGACGGACTCCTCACCCCGAAGACCGGGCCACGCGGGGGCGGGCAGGGCGCGGCCCGTGAGTGAACCGCCCCGCTGCCGCGGCTGCAAACGCCGGACGAAGCACCGCATCCCATCCGGCTACGAGCCGGTCTGAGAACGCCAGATCAACGGCATCCCGGCCGGGATCCGCACCAACAGCAGCAACGACCAGATGCCCGGCCAGGAAGAACTCGTCCTCGAATACCGCGCAGTGACCTTGTGGAGCCTCCAATGAACAGCACCGATCCCCGAGCCGTCCAACTTGCCGAGTCCCGCTACCGCAACGGCTACGGGCCGACCGTCGTGGAATCCTGGGACGAACTTCTTCCGAGCACCCATCAGTTCCTCGTCAGCGAGGCCGAGTCATGGCTGGACGCTGCCATCGCCGCCGGACTCATGCCGCCCGCCGCCCCGACCGCCGAGGACCTCGCGGCCGCCGACGCCCCGACGCGTCTCCGCTGGGGCCTGAACGACGTCCTATGGGGCGATGACGACACCGTGATCGTGCTGCTGTCCGGCGAGGAGCGGCGCCCGTACTGGCTAGAGCTCGACCCGGAACGCGCGGCCGTACTCCGCCGGAACCTCGGCGGACCCGACAGCGAGCCAGCCGATAAGCCGGAGATTGAGACCGGCACCGCCTCGTGTGGTCACGACGACTACCACGACTCGCACCCATGGCATGACCGGCCCGGTATCTGGTGCCCCGGCATCAGTGACGTCGACGATGAGACGGCTGTCAGTGTAACCCTCTAATCTTCTCAAAACGGCGAAAAATAAAAGCAAGGGGGCCGGAAGCATGCGGGGCGACCGGCGTCACGACGCAGGCGAAACCGCCTCGATCGGGCGGGACACGATGCGCATCTGCGCGCAGTCGTACCCCACGACCTCACCCGGCAGGATGAGTAGCCCCGGCTCCCCGTCCTGCCACGCAGCCCCGATCCGGCGCACCTGAACGGCTGGCCCCCGCGCGCCGGACATGAACACTGTCGGGTCGATCTCCCACCCGTGGCCGGCGAGCCACTGCTCCAGAGCCGCGGAGTCCGCGCCGCCCGCACCACGCAGCCACCAGTACGTGCTTGTCTCGTTCATACTCGTCACGACGTCCCCCGTCCCGTGAGCGGCTCACCAGATCGGTCGTGCCACCGAGCTCTGGCAGCCAGCCTGCGACCCGTCACCGCCTGCGAACGCCAGGAGGAGCCGGGCCCGTCGATGTCTTCCTCACTCGGACCAATGGGCGGTGCGACCTGGTCGAGCAGTGGCACACTGTTGCGCCAGCGTCGATGGCTGCGGTCACGTCGAGCCGGTACACCCCGTGCCGCTCATCCACTGACGTGCACAGCGCGTGCCACCTCTTGGCGGTGGCATCGGTGAGGTTCGTGGCGACCGCCGACAGGGCTTCGCCAGCCGCCGATACGATCGGCTTCTCGACGCCGTTGATGTTGTAGGTACGCGTCACGCGCCGGTTGCCCTGGCCCACGCCCTCATCGAGGCGTACCGAGGTCGCCCCGGGACGGTGACGGGTGACGACATGACCGATGTACGCGGCCGACAGGACGGCCGCCGCGTCGGCGTCCAGACCGAAGGTGTTCAGCGACTCCATCACGGCCAGCTCGTCGGCCGTGGGGGTGGCGGCCCGGTCACCCGCCGCCTTCTCCTCGGCGACCCGCAGTGCGGTGGCCTGCTCGCGGGCGGCCTGCTCCGCGTTCACCGCGGCCCGCGCCCTTTGCTGTTCTCCGGGCCAGGTCTTCCCGGCGGAAAGCAGCGGGTAGGGGGAGTTCTTTACCGCCGGGTGCCGTGTGTCCTTCTCCGGCTCCGTGACGGCGCTGATGCGCATCGCGTTGGACCACATACGCAGCGCGCGGGCTCCCTCGTCGGTGAGACGGAGCTCGCGGGCCCCCGGGGCCACGGCGAGTGCCTTGACGAACCCAGCCGCCCACAGGCACGGGACCAGGCTCTTCCTGATCCTCTTGGCAACGTCGGCGCGGTCCGGGCGGATGTCGTAGGCGGTGAACCCATGGGCGGTCTCGCCCACCTTGCCGTCACGTATCCACCCCAGCGTCCGGCACTGGTCGCGGGAGAAGTTCAGCGCCTGGGCGGCCTCGATGTCCTCCGGTGTCATCACATCGGCGTCTTTCCTCGCGTGCCCGTCCAGGTGGAGGCGGACAGCGTCGGCCGCGGCCTGTTCGTTGCTGTAGACGTAGGCGGCGGAGACGTCGACGACCGCGTCACCGAACTTGTTCAGCGCCATGGGCATGGGGCCGTGACGGTCGCACTCGGCCACCCACTTGGAGCCATTCAAGTCGAGGGCGACCGCCCGCGCCGGGGCGGCGCCGCTGTACGCCGTGCCGACCTTGGGCAGGCTGGCGGCCACCGGGAGATCGGCGCGCGGCACGGTCCCGGTGCAGCCGTAGCCGTCGTATCCGCCCGGCTCGGCAGTCGTCACCGTGCCGTCGGCGTTTTCATGGCCGGCGCCGTTCGGGGCCGGCTTCCGCCCGACGCCGGTGGTGGCTGGCCGCCCCTGTCCGATCTCCTCGGGCACTGCGACGTCGTCGGGCGGTGCCCCCCCCGGGAAGCGTTTCGCCCCGCTTCATGGCGTCGGCGTCGTCGCGGACGATGTCCCGGACGCTGGTCGCGTACGGCGCGTCATTGATCACCGAACAGACACCGATGCGGGTGTTGTCCGGCGCGATGACCAGCCAGGGCGAGTCTTCGCCACCCTCCTTCGACACCACGTAGATGACTCCGCGCGTCATCGCGTTCCAGATGCTCGGGCTGATCCGCTTTACCGTTACGCGACGGTTGCCCTGACCCATAGTGATTTCCTCCGGTCCGTGCTGTGACATGACCAGCCCGTCGTCGCGGAGGTCGTTGTCCGCCGCTTGCCGCTCCTCAGCCTCCTGTTGGATCCGCGCCCACTCGGCCGCCCGCGCCTGCCCGGCCTGCGCTTCCCGCTCCACTTGCTCCGCCGCGAGCCGCTCCCGCGTGGCCTGCATCTCCTTGGCCCACTGCTCGACCTGCCGCATCTGTGCGGCGCGGCGACGCTTCTCCTCCGCCCCGTTCGGCAGCGGAGCAAGGCGCCTGGCCTGGTCCCGCGCCGTCTGCTTGCTGATGCGGCCGGTGTGGTGAACACGCACCCGGGCCCAGTAGGCGGCCCGATGGCCCGTGTGCAGCAGATCGGGGGCGACGGAGCACCAACGGTGTGCGGTGACGCCGTCAGGAGTGACCGTGACAGGGCCGCGCCGACCGGCGCGGGGTATCGCGATGTAGCCACCGGATGCCAGCAGCCCGACCAGGGCGGCCCGCACCCGACGACCCTGGCCCTCGCGGCGGCGGACGATCCCGGACGTGTCCGCGTGCAGGTCTCCCGAGTACGTGGCAGCCAGCACGTCGGCCAGCCCTGTGCACCAGCCCATACGTGGCAGTTCGGTTCGAGCGTCGCGTTCATCGAGCCACTGCTCGGTGTTTCTGTTCTCCACCTCTACATCGGCTGGCTCGGCACGGGCGGTGCCAGCTTCTCGGGTAGCGTCAGTTGCACTCTCCGACGCGCGGGTGTTGTCCGGACCATTCAGGGCGACAGCGGGCGGAGCTTCCATCGTGGAGACCGAGTCCGCGGGGTGCGACGTGCGCCCGGCGCATCTCTCGGAGCCCGGGTGATTCCCAGCCTCATCGGACTGCTCGGCATCCTTGACGGCGGAGGAGGCGTTGACCTGGGCGTGCCCGATGATCTGCGCGGGGAGCACCGATCCGCGCCGGGCCGGAGCGTCGTCGCTCTCGACGCCGGAGAGATCAGATGGTCCTTGCCTGATCGTCATCGCTGTACTTCCAAAGCAGCAGCGGCCTTTTCGGTGGTCCCCTGAGGTGACGCGATGATCAGCCGTTGTGATCCATTGATTGCCCGGGCCACCCTGAGTTTCTGGCTCCAGTTGCCCAGGACATGAGCGGGAGTGGGCCACGCGTCGAACGTCTCCAGCGTGAGGACGTTGCAACGGCGCACGACCGAGGGGATATGCAGCAGCGTGAGGTGGACGTAGATCATGTGCATGGCCTGCGGTGCTATGTCCTCCGCCGTCACGTGCAACTGCGTCTGCGGGTTGAGTCCGTGCTCGAGCATGACCTCCGACAGCGCGATCATGAGCCCGCCCGCGCCGCAGGCGGGCTCATAGACTTCAGCGAAACCGTTGCGTTCGACTTGCTCGACCACCGTGTCGATCTGCATCTGAGCCATCAACTGGGCGACGTCGTGGGGCGTGTAGCACTGGCCCAGCCTCTCGTTGCCGAGCTCCAGCTCCATGTAGAGGCGGCCAAGCACGTCACAGGGATTGCGCCCCATCTCCGTGGTCACCAGTGCCAGGGCGTGCGCGAAGCGGTCCAACTCTGTTCTGCTGTAGCCGCCGGCGATCTGGAGGTACTGCCTTTCGCGCGCTTCCCAGGACTCGCTCCTGCGGACGGCCACGGCGTTGCGCAGAGCCAGCGCCGCCATCTCGACGAAGTTGTCGAAGACTTCGCTCATCCGCTTCGCGCCGGTGCTCGCCGCCAGCAACTTCACGATCTCCCGGTAGCCGCTCATGCCCCCGGTCCGATGCTGCTCATCGAGTCGACCGTCAGGACCGCGGCGGAACCCGGAAGCTCCTCATCCGACCCGAGCAGCCTCCGCCGGGCCTGCTCGCGAAACAGAACCAGCGGAAACACAGTGTCCCCTTGCTCGCGCAGCAGGGCGTAGCGGCGCTCGAACGACCGGCAGGTCGCCTCGCCCCAGACCGACGCACCCGTCGCATCGAGGTAGGCCATCCCCTCCAGGCGCAGCGACTCGGACCGGCAGTACGCGTCCTTGACCCCATCGTGGAGGAACCTGATCTCGGCCGCTTCAGCCTTCGAGACGGAATGGGATGCCTCGCTCATCACGCTATCCCTTTACTGCCCTTGCCCGTCGGCTTCGCGGCGAGGGTCTGCTGCTCGACGTGGCGCGCCGCGATGTACAGGCCCTCGCGGTTCAGGTGCCGCGAATAGCTCGAGTCGAGGTAGAGCACGGGCACGTCGCCTGCGGCCTTCAGTAGCGCCGGGTGCAGCAGGTGCTTGATCGGACCCGACCCGCCGCCGTAGACGTAGACGACTTCAGTCGTCGCGCCGGCCTGCGAGAGAACATCGCCGAAGGAGGAGACGATCTCGTCGACCAGGTAGCTGGCCTCGTCCTCGACGAAGCCGGCGGCTCGCTGGTGACGGTTCTTCACCAGCACCGAAGGCTCCGCGTGGAGGAAGTCCGCCAGCTGCTTACGCGAGGAGAACTGCAGCGTGGCGTCGGACTCGCTCATGCGCTCCATGGCGTTCATGAGCGCGGTGCCGTAGCCCTCGTCGAGCGTGGCTGCCGCCTCGGGGTTGAACCGCCCGTCGGTGAAGACCGGGAAGTTCACGGTACCTTCGCCGATGTCGACGCCGATGGTGTGCTGGACCGCCACCAGATCAGAAGCGGAGACGCCCTCGACGATGGACGCGTCACGGGTGCGCAGATCGTCCAACAGCGCCTGGGCGAGCGGCTCACCCTTGTCGGTGATGGCGAACTGCGCGGAGGCACCCTCGGCCATCACCTGGACGTCGACGAACTGCAGGCGCACCGAGACCGGGGTGCTGAAGTTCTTGATCGTCACCAGGTGCACCGCGGGGTCGGAGCTGCCCAGCAGGCCGATGAACTCGGCGGCGTAGGCGTGGCGGCGCGCGACGAACTCGGAGATCGGCAGAGCCAGGCCGGCGCGCACTTGCACGCGCAGCTCGTGATCGGGCAGCGCGCCGTTCTCGCGGACGTAGTCGCGCAGGGCCTTCGCGGCGAAGACACCCAGGACCAGAACCTTGCTGAGCTCCTGATCGGCCTTGGAATGCTTGCCCAGCACCTCGAACTCGGTGAACTTCGAGCCGCGCACGCTCAGCGCCGCCCGGCCGAAGATCCGGCGGTCCGACGCCGCCACCAGGGGAGTGGTGAGCGAGCAGTCGATCTGGTTGTAGAAGTCGCCGGCCATCACCGAGGCCGCATCCGCGTCGGCGAGCGGCACCTTCGGAGAGGTGCGGGAAGTCGAGACAACCGCGCTGGGCAGATCGATCTCGTCGAAGGTGCTCTGCTTCGTGTTCTGGATGACGCCCTTGACATAGCCGTTGCCGACGTCGATGCCGCCGGTGAGAGTGATGACCTCGGTGGTGTTCGTGCTCATGAATTCGGTCCCTCGGTGTCTGTGTTGTCTGCCTGGAAAGTGAGAGCCACCGCGTCATTCAGCGCCGAGTGCTCGCCATGATTTCGTCGATGGATGCCTGTCTCGGCTGTTCGGGCGCCGGGCTCGGGGCGCGATCCTCGGCTGCCTCAACCGGTGCGGGGACCAGCTCGGGCTGGGCTGCCGGTGCTGGTGCTGCGGTCTGGACGACGTCGGCCTGATCGGTGACTACGGGTTGCGGGTGCGGCTGAACCGGCCAGGCGGCCAGACGACGCTCGGCTGTTGCCTCGGCGTCCGCGCGCTGCTCGGTGATCTCCAACGGTGGTCGGCCGCGACGCGGCTGCTGATCGACGGGCTTGTAGAAGACGTCGATGTACCCGTCGCGCTGGATGGACTCCCGAATGAGCAGTCGAATCGACTGCGATATGTCCGCCTGCTCATTGAGCCACTCGATCACCGAGGTATCGGCAGCAGGCACGGTCCAGCGGACCTTGCGAGGTTCACCCGACTGATTCGCCATTGCACTCACCTCGCCCCGACGCTCGCTCCTGTACTTCATCCGGTCGTTCGCCAGATGCCTCTGGCTCCGCCATAGGGACTCACCGCCGTTCACGGCTCCACTCGAATTCGAATCAACGCGAGTGCACTCTAGTGTACCTGTCGAGTCCCATGCAAGTCCTATTCGATACGCGAGTATGGCGTCATTGGATGTCTATCGAGTGCTGGCGTGGACGCCTAGGAGACGCCACAGTGCCCCCGCCTGGGACGACCTGGTTCAAGCCGCCAGCGCCATGCGCCTATGGGCCCCGCGTGTGACGCGCCAAGGGATTCCACGGGACAGCTGCGAGACACCTGGGGGCGCGGCGCAGTCCCGGGAAAGTCGCATGGGGGTACGCATAGAGTCCCGTCGGTGTCCCGACTGTGCCTCCTGAGAGACGCCACCCGGCACCCCTACGCAGATGTGTCCTCCGAGGGTGCTGCATGCGACACCAGGGCGATACTGTTGGAGTGTGCGTGAGACGCCGTGAGGACACACGTGGGACTCTGAGAGGCACAACGGCAGTAGTCGACGTCTTATGCGAGTCTCAGTTGTGTCCCCGCATGTCTCGATGGGTCACCCCGGAGACGTGAGGGTGACGCTGTTTCGTTGCTGTTTCATGGGTCGAAAAGCCTGTCTGTATCCCTTGTCAAAGCCTGTCGGCGGGCACACAAGTGCAGCCACGGCCGGTGGAGCGCGACCAGCCCGGCCGCCGGCGAGCCGTCGGCCGGGCTGGTACGGCGCTGGTGCGGCGGTCGGCGCAGGGGCGTCGTCGGGCCGTCATGGTCGCGCAGAGTAGTGCAGAGGGGGAAGGAGCGAAGGGGGGAGTAGGCCACCCGCGCCCAGCGAGCGTGCGAGGAACATCCTGCTCCGCAGCAAAGTCCCGTGGGGTAGAGGAAGAACAGAGGCATTTGCTGCGGAAGCAGCACCTGGAGGAAGACGACAACGGTCCGATGACGCTGGAGCTGCTTGCTGTGCCAGATGAGCAAGCTGGTCGCAGCAGTCGAGCCTCTCTTCTTTTGATGCGTCCACGAAGGACCACCCCGAGTTATCCGCGCAGGCGCGAAGAGGAACACAGCCCGGGCCGGATCGTGCGTCGACAAGGTAGCGCCGGACGTCCGCCTCGGAAGTGGTGCGTGAGGTCCTGGCACGCTGTAGTGCAGCACCGGAGCACGGTGGAGCCACCTCGGCGCAGCCAGCACAACGCGACGGTGCAAGGCTGGCTGCGCTGTCCGCGAGCCATGGAGCAGAGCGTTATCCACAGCAGGAGCGACGGTGTCACGAGAGGCCGGATTCGCTGTGCGGCGAGGGCTGTGCCGCCGACGGCAGCAGGGCGATCAACCGGGCCTGCGCCCCGTCAGGAGCAGGTCGGTACCCCTGCCTCGCTCGTACCTCACAAAGACGGATCAGCATGGGGGGTACGGCCGTATCACGGTCGGCAGAACAGCAGTACACCCAGAAGGCGCAATGACCAGGCGAAACAGCCAACCCCGTACCCCGCTGCGCGGAAAAGGGGGAGGGGTGCGGGTCAAGAGGGTACGGACCGTTACCCCTGATGTTCCAGGCTTCCGCTAACGCTCCAGCCGTGGAACAGCGATGACGACGACAAGGAAGCGAAAAGGGCATAAGGGAACCTGATAACACGTGTCCTGCTGACCCTCGCTTCGCTCGGCCTCTTCGCTACGCTCCGAGGTCGTGTTAGTCGGCACAGCCGACAGGTTCCACCGTTCGCTTCGCTCACCGGTCCGTCGGTCGCTGACGCTCCCTCCGGCCATGCCCAGCGCTTTGCTTGAGAGAGGGAGCCCCGCCACTGCTCCGCCCCAGATGTCCACAGATGTGGACAGCGGCAACGAGCGCAGCAGTGGTGGATCTCCTGGCGCTGAGCGCCTGGCTCCGGCGAGAAGTGACGCCCCCGTGCGATGGCTCGCTATGCGATCCATCCGGGAGCAGATCACGCCAGCCAGATCCTCCGAGTCGTCAGCCAGCACAGCTGGCACGGGAGCTGGGGCGACCATTGAGATCACACGGACCCACCGGGGTTCGCATTTGATGGTTGTCACCCGCACTCGAGGCCACGAAGAAGACCCACCATGACGCAGTCCAGCCCGAACCCTCGCACTACGCCACCGAAGCCTGCTGCGAGTCGAAGTGTGGCAGTCGAAGAGCGAAGCTGTGGCCGAGGTGATCCTCTCCGGCGGTGCCGGGCATTGGCGACGTCAGTCGACTCCACCGACGAAGACAGCACGGTCATCACCGCGGACGTCTCCCACCGCGATGACGGGATGTACGCCGTCCACCTCATGCCGATGCGTAACGACGATCGGATCCGCGTCGAGCTTCACCGGGAGAAGGACCTGGCCATCATCGAGCCCAGTACCGGCTGGCCGGTATGAGTCAGCGACACGCAGGCCGCCATGCCCTCCCTGACATCATGGCCACAGCTTCTCGACTCCAGCTGTGGAGACCGCCGAGTCACACGGAGAGGAGACTCGAATGATTGCTGAAATGATTCCAGAATCGTTCTCGCACGTCGTCCTCGTCACCGGTTCCCGTAGCTGGAACGACGAGAAGAGCATGCGTGACACGTTCAACGCCGCCTGGAGCGACTGGGGCCCCAAGAACGTTGTCCGGCCGGTGCTCCTCTCAGGGCACTGCCCCAAGGGGGCCGACGCCATTGCCGAGCTGCTGTGGCGGGACACAGGCTTCGAAATCATCACCTTCCCCGCCGACTGGTCGACGCACGGGAGAACAGCCGGCTTCCAGCGCAACCAGGAGATGGTCGACGCCGCCCAAGTCTTTCGCGAGGCCGGGGCTCAGGTGCTGTGTACGGCCTTCCTCGACCTCTGCTGGAAGCCCGGATGCCCTCAACGAGACCAGGAACAGCTCATGCCGCATATGGCTGGGCACTTCTCGCACGGCACCATCCACTGCAGGTCTCGCGCGCAAGCTGCGGGGATCAAGACGACCAACGTGATTCATCTGTCGCCGCCGCCGTTCTGAGACGTACGAAGGGCCCTGCAGTGTGCTGCAGGGCCCTTCAAGGACGGATGGGGGAGTCGATCGGGAGACAAACACCCGGCGCAGCGCTACTTGCTCCGATCGATGCCGTGCGCCTCGTCATGAGCCTTCATGACCCTCTTCGGGATACGCCCGCGCTCCGCGAACTCGTAGCCCTCCTTCTTCGCCCACTCGCGGATCTTGTCGCGCTCCTCAGGGGTCGTCTCGGGTACGACTCGCTGCTTGGTCGCCGCCGTACCGGCTTTCCGACTGACCTTCAAGTACGGCTTCAGTGCTTCCTCAAGCTTCTTCCGCTCCGCAGCGGTGAGGTCAACCTCGTACCAGGTGTCACCCAAGCCGAACGTAGCTGTCGCCGCATCCGGCTCACCACTGAGATCTGACTCGACAATGCTTCGAATGGCCATACCGCTGACAGTAGCCGATATGTAAGAACCTTGGAAAGTCTGTCGAGGTCATTCGAGATAAGCGTCGTATTCGGAACCCGAATAGGACTCGAGGTACTGCCAAATGAGCAGGAATAGTTGATGTCGCTGCTAAAATCACAGCAACGCCAGGGGTGTTGCATGCCCCGTTCTCCACCTACCAGCAACCCAGATCGAGAGGTTCCCACCATGTCCATGCTCCAGACCGTCGACGACCATTCGATCACCGACGAGGACGCTCACCTCTTCGAGCTGCTGTGCCAGCGCAAGGGGTGGTCGGATCAGTACCTGAAGGAGATCGAGTCCACCGAACACGACGAGCTCCTGGGACTGGCCGAGATGGTCGAGGCCCTTCATGACGCCCGGATCGCGGGCAAGAAGATCACCATCGCCCCCGACTTCGACATGGACGGCATCTCCTCCGGCGTCCTCGGCTACGCCGGCTTGTCCGAGCTCGGCTTCGACGTCGAGCTGCACCTGCCCGACTACCGCCGCGGCCACGAGCTCGCGCCCGAGGACATCGCCGAGATCCAGGCGAAGTGGCCCGACACCAAGGTCCTGCTCACTTGCGACGGGGGGGTGAACTCCCACGGCGGCATCGCCGCCGCACGTGGCCTGGGCTGGACGACGCTGGTGACCGATCATCACGAGGAGCTCGCGCCGGGCTCGACCGCGGACGTCACCGTCGACCCGTGCCGGATCGACGAGACCTACACCCACACCGGGATCTGCGGTGCCCACGTGCTCTACCAGGTGATCGATGCCTACACCCGCGTGCATCGCCCCGAGAAGCGATGGGAGATCCACCTGCTGCGTCTGTTCGCCGGCCTGGGCACCGTCTCCGACGTGATGCCTGTGCTGTACGAGAACCGCCAGCTGGTGCGCGACGCGATCTCGATTGCCCGCCTGCTGCGCGTCGCCGCGCCGAAGACGATCCCCAATCCCTGGGGCGGATTCGACGCTGACCCCGATGCCATCGACGTCGCGCAGTCGATCCTGATGCAGCTGCTGCGCACCGAACCGCACCACCCGGTCTTCCTCCGGGCCTTCGAGGGCTTCGCGATCGTACTCAAGGCTTTCGCGCAGGTTGGCAAGATCCGAGACGTCGACGACCTCGACGAAGGCTTCTTCGGCTTCTACCTCGCCCCGGCGATGAACAGCCCCCGGCGTACCGGGGCTTCGCTTGAGCCGTGCTTCGCGGTGTTCACGGCCGCTGGTGCTGACGTCAAGCTCAGGGCCGCCCACCAGGTGATCGAGAACAACGAGCTGCGCAAGCAGCTGGTCATCGAGCACATGGCAGAACTCGCCACTGGAGACCAGCCTTGGGCCCCGTGGGTGTACTTCTCGGGCGCCTACCCGGGGATGTACGGGCTACTGGCCAACCGGATGATGGAGCTCAACGGTCACTCGGTCGTCGTTCTCAACCGCCCCACCAGTCCCGACGATTTCGTCAGCGGCTCCGGTCGCGCGCCGGGGTGGTTCGACATCATCACCAGCCTGGAACCGCACGACGGACTCAGCGCCATCGGACACCAGCAGGCATGCGGGGTCCGCGTCGCGAAGGCCGAGAAGCTGGGAGATCTTGTCGCCGTGCTGCAGGAGGCCACTCAGGTAGCCCGGCTCGCCGTCAGTACCGATGGCCCGAACGGTGATCTCGTACTCGGTCCGGATGCCGACTGCGACGTCGGCCTCGAGGACCTGCAGCCGTTGTTCGAGCTGGTGCGCCGAACCGAGGGGCTCAAGCCCTTCGGGCACGGCTTCACCGCGCCGGTCGTCGAGATCGCGATCGAGCCCCTGGGCCTACGCGTGGACCGGATCGGATCCGAATCGCAGCACCTGCGCCTGGTCACCCGGTCCGGCCTGTCCTGCCTGTGGTGGAACGCTGCCGAGGAGAAGTTCGACGTGATCCAGAGCTTTGTGCAGCGCGCAAGCCGCACCGAACTCGGCACGCTGCGCTTCACGGCGAGGCTGCAGCTGAACACCTTCCGCGGTGACACCCGCGTCCAGGCCGTCATCAACGAGCAGATCACCACGGCGGCTTGAGACCCGTAGAGGAGGAGACCTTGACGACTTCACCGATCACCTCGCGTCTGCACAGCATCGGATGGTGCGTCCTCGTGCCGCTCGTCGCCGTCGCGGTCTACCTCGGCCTCGGCACCTTCGCAGTCCTACTCATCGGAGAGCCGATCGTCGCGACCACCGTTCTGGGCATGCTCGTCGTCGTCCTGGTCGGTTCGATGAGGATCCAGCGGCCCCGGTGGCTCGCGCATAGGCCGGCCCCGCGGCCGAGGCCGGAGATCCCAGGTTTCGGGCGGACCGTCGTCGGCTGCGCGGTCCTGGCCTTCCTCGCCGGGCAGTCGCTGGCCTTGTGGATCTACCTCACGGCCGGGTCCGCCAGCTTCGACGCCTCGAACCAAACCAGACACGCCGCCGGGGCTGTGGCAACCCTTCTGCTCACCCTGGTCGCGGCTCCTGCCGGGGAGGAGTTCCTGTTCCGAGGGCTGATCTACCCGTTGCTGCGCAAGCGGGTGAGCATCCTCGTGTCAACGCTGGTCACCGCGGTGGTGTTCGGCCTGGTGCACGGCAGCGCCGTACAGTTCGCCTCGACTCTGCCATTGGCGGTGCTCCTGGCCCTGGTCTACGAACGCACGCGCATACTGTGGCCCTGCGTGCTCCTGCATCTGGGCTTCAACCTCGCTGCCGCCGTTGTCCCAGCACAGGCGCTCGGCGCTCTGGCGAACCCCGTCTCCGCAGTGTTCCTGTTCCTGGCCTTCGCTGGTTGTGCCTTGGGGCTCTATCGGCGGATCGCCGGCGGGACTGCGCCGGGCGCAGTCCAGGGCGCGGGAGGCGAGCCCGCGATGCAGTGAGCGAGGTCCTCGGCCTCTTCTAAAACGATGGTGCCCTCCGTGCGGGACCTGGCGGCCCTTCAGCCAGCGGTCCCTCGTACGGAGGGCATGCTCGTGGTGACCGGGGTGATCCGGTCACCGGGGGTGTGACTGAAGGTAACTATTCAGTCATACTCATCAGGAGAGGAGAGGATCTCATCATGGCTATCGTCAGCACCTCCACGTACGACTCGCGAGGAGAGCTCGTCCGTCCCGGCGTGCTCGACATCAGCCGTGCGAAGATCCGTCTGGACCTCGACACTGGTGAGAAACCCACTTTCGATCGCGGTCACACGCACGTCTTCGTCGTCTCCGACATGGGCATCACGGCCGAACAGGCCCGTGAGCGCGTGAACGCGAGGCTGCGCCGGTTCTTCGATCGCGCTGAGGCTGTTCGCGGCTTCCGCAAGATCACGATGGAGAAGAGCCAGAGCAAGAACCGGCTCAACCTCAACACCACGATTTCCTACGAGATCCTCTACGTCGTCGAAGCAGACAGGCGATCCCGTAGTCGCAGTCCCGAGTCCCCCAATGCGGGATGCCAGCGAGGCTGAAGCACGGTCACTCCTGGGTGATTCGCGCCATCCACGCCTCGTACCCAGCAGCACATGCAAAGAGGCCGGAGAGCTCCCTTCCCACGGGGATGCTCTCCGGCCTCTCTGTTTCACGTTCCAGTGCAACATCGATCACCTGGCGTCAACGATAGCAGCTGTCGTGGATCACTCGTAATGAGTGGCGATTGTCAGTCCAATACCCTCTCGCTTCCAGTGTGATTCTCATGGATGAACGACTCGGACAGAGTTCTGACTCGCGCTCGGAGGGCGCGTCAGGAGCCTCAGGAGCCTTCTGGGAACCTCGGGACGCCGAGGATGTTCCATGCGGCTTCCAGTCCCGCGGGGGCTCGGCCACGCGGGACTGGAAGCCGTGCGCGGCTCAGCGCAAGAGTCCGCCTCGATTCGGTCGCCGGGGGCGCATCGAGCTGCCACGTGTACCACGAGACGTGGTACACACCTGAGAACCAACCTCTGACCTGGGCAAACACCGATGCCGCGAGGCTCTTTCTCGCAACGGGTGTACCACGTGGGAGGGTCGGCGTGGTACGACGTTTTCTCTGGTCAACCAGCGTTTCCCCGTCGATGTACCACGAGTACCACGTCTTTTTGGGCGTTTGCATAGGGGACGCGCTCGGGAGCGATGCAGGCGGCTCCAGCCTCAGCTCGCCAGTCTGCTCTCTTATCCCCCTGCGCGTGTATCTAGTCTCTATTTCCTGGTACAAGTGGTACGGGGGGTATGTAGACACTGTCTGACCTGGGCAAATACCCGTACCACGTAGAAAATGCCACGTGGTACACCCTGCTCCTGGACTCCCGAAGCTACTGCTCTGACTTGGGAAGACGGGTGTACCACGTCAAGTGGTACACAGCCCATATACCCCTGGATGGTATGCGCCTCGGGATCCCCCCGGAGAGCGTCCGGTCGATGCTCTGGTGGCAGCCGGCTCGGCCGGTCAGAAGAACTCCTCCGAACCTCGACCGCAGGCCGGGCGGCTCACGCCGCCCGCGGGTGCATGGTCGAGCGCGAGAAGCCAGTGACTCCGTCGGGTGCATGTCCCACGGAGTCACTGGCTCTCACGTCCCATCCGGGCTCACGACGCGTGCGGCGTGACCGTGGCGGTTCCGCGCCCCCTCTCCAGCCCTCGCCGGTGGACCTTTCGATCACCATTCATGACATCAGTCGACTCTCCTATTGGTTGATGGCCAAATCGTTGCGAAAGGACACTCGGGTGGCATAGGGTCAAGATCACGTTCTATTCGATTACGAGTTCAATCGGCTTCCCACTCATCGCCGGCAGGAACTCGATCACGATCGAGAAAGCAGCAGCATGACGTCTCCTGATGCCTCCGGATCCGTGCCTACGGCCGGTTCCAACCCCGGACCGCGCACCAACCCCGTCGCCGACGTCCTGGCCAGCGTCATGGGGTACTTCTCGAACCGCGACGACATGGCTCCGCAGAACGAGATCGTCACCTACGTCACGGCCGCCTACCTCGACCAGATCGACCCGACTGACCCTCCGGCGCCTCGCATCCTGGAGAAGGAGCTGCTGGCGATCGTGGGCGGCGTCACCAGGGCCGAGAACCTCAAGGCGGCCATGGCCGCTGAGAAGTACCCCCTGCCGAGATACCTGACGTACTGGCAGATCGCGCAGATCCTCCTGCGTCTGCACCGTGTCATCCGCATCGCGCCCAACGCCAAGGACACCGACCGCGAGTACGACCTGCTGGCGATGTATCAGACCACGGCCCGCGCGCGTGGGACGTACATCACCAGCGAGGACGACATCCGTACCACGGCGCGCATGTACAACACCCAGCTGACTCTTAAGGAGTTCGCCGAGGTCCTGGCCGTCCTGCGCGAAGACAGCCCGCGCCGGCACCAGAGCACGAACCGCGATTTCATCGCCGCGCGCAACGGTGTCGTCTTCTACGGCACCGAGCCGCTGGACGTCACGATCTTCGGCAGGGACTTCCATTTCGAGCCCAAGCAGGTCCACCCCTTCGACCCTGCCATAGTGCTGCTGACAAAGAACG
Organism: Streptomyces sp. NPDC058525; assembly: GCF_042719495.1. Lineage (NCBI taxonomy): Bacteria > Bacillati > Actinomycetota > Actinomycetes > Kitasatosporales > Streptomycetaceae > Streptomyces > Streptomyces sp. NPDC058525. Next base: position 77,488 of record NZ_JBHXNP010000023.1, on the reverse strand, counting down.
ACGTCGACTACGTGGACGACGCCCCGCAGCAAGTCATCACGCACCCCGAGGACGGAGATTGGGAAGTCGTCGCCTGGATTGAAGAGCTCTTCGACCAGGCTGGTGACGAGGGCCTCGCCGACCTGATCTGGGAGATCATCGGCGCGATCATCCGGCCGCATGTGCGCTGGGGCAAGACCGCCTGGTTCTACTCCGAGCAGGGCAACAACGGTAAGGGCACGCTCTGCGCGCTCATGCGCAACCTCGTCGGCAGCGGCGCGCATACCTCGATTCCGCTCTCGGACTTCGGCAAGGACTTCGCGCTCGAACCGCTGGTACGCGCCAACGCAATCATCGTCGACGAGAACGATGTCGGCACCTTCATCGACAAGGCCGCCAACCTGAAGGCGATCGTGACCAACGACGTCATCCAGATCAACCGCAAGTACCGGATGCCGATCGCCTACCAGTTCTTCGGCTTCATGGTCCAGTGCCTGAACGAGTTCCCGCGCGTGAAGGACAAGTCCGAGTCGTTCTATCGCCGGCAGCTCTTCGTGCCCTTCACCAAGAGCTTCACCGGAGCTGAGAAGAAGTACATCAAGGACGACTACCTGCAGCGCCGTGAGGTTCTGGAGTACGTCTTCTGGTACGCGATCAACCACGCCGGCGCGTCATCTCCGGGTGACTACTACCAGCTCTCCGAGCCGGTGGCGACCAAGGCGGTCCTGGCCGAGTACAAGGAAGCCAACGACCCCGTGCGCGCCTTCTGGGAGGAGTTCCGCGGGCGGCTCGTCTGGGACCTGGCACCGTTCACGTTCCTATATGACCTGTACAAGGCCTGGTTCGCCGACGTCTCGCCGTCGGGCTCACCGGTGGGCAACAAGCAGTTCATCGCCGACCTCGTGGCGATCGTCAGGCCGGATGTCCTGTGGCACTGCCCGGACAAGAACCGCAAGACCCGGCCCGGCCAGATGATGCACACCCCCGAGGTACTCATCGCCGAGTACGAGCTGAAGAAGTGGATGCACCCGAGCTACAACGGCAGCGACCCGAAGAAGAAGTCGCAGCCGACGCTGCAGGCCAACTACCGCGGACTGCTCCGGCAGACGGGCGCATCCGCCCCGACCGACGACACCACTGAGGAACAGGAGCCACCTGATCACGGCGATGGCTGACAACGGGCATGGGCAGCGGATCACCAACCTCGCCGTCCGCTCGCAGATCATGGCAGACGCCTTGGAGAAGACCGCGGCTCATGGGTGAGGTGTCCTGGCGCATGGATGCCCCGCGCCGAGGCACTTCTCGCGACTCCATCTGAGGCAGCGACTGCCTCCTCCCCAGACACCGGCCGTGATGGTCGGACCGACGAAAGGAGATCTCCACCATGACCGCACAACGAACACCCGTGACGGCCTCGAAGGCACGCTTCACCTTCTACGACATCGAGTCGTTGTCGGACGTCTTCACTCTGTGCGCCTATACCCCGCAGCCCGACAGAGCCGTCGACGACCTGGAGATCTTCTTCCTCTCGGACGTCCAGCAGCTCTCCGACGCCGTGGACCCGCAGGCGCTCTATGAGGCCGTGGTGCGCTCCAATCCGGGCCTGCCCGCGGTGAGCGCCCAGCTGTGGAACCTACGCGGCGAGCGGAGCAACCTCCGTCTCGCCGAGCTGATAGGCCTCTCGAACGCCGACCAGGTCAACGACCGCGGCGAGATCTCGTCCTATCCAGCCAGCCTGCGCCCCGTCTGCGACACGGATCCCGAGTACGACCCGCTGAAGCACCCGTTCCTGGCCGGGTATAACTCGCTGAACTACGACATGACCATGCTCGCGCTGTACCTGATGGAGACCTTCCCGGCTCCGCACTCCGCTCGTCTTGTCCAGCCGACCACAGCGCGCGAGATGCGCGAGCACAACGACAAGCTGTTCAACGAGCACATCGAGTACATGCCCGGCTACCTCGGCTGGGACGGCCCGGCCGCCAAGATCCGCCGCGCCATGATGCACTCGGGTCGGCACCTGGATGTCGCCCGCCTCAACGAGCTGCAGACCAAGGTGAGCCTCAAGCGCCTGCTCGGGATGCTCGGCCGCCAGATCAAGGAGTCCGAGAAGCTCCACCACGACACCTCGATCACCACGATCGAGGATCTTTACGAGCTGCTGGCCTACAACGTCTCCGACTGCCTGGGCCTGGCCCAGCTCTTCCAGCACCCTGCCTATGCAAGCAACTTCGACCTCAAGGCCGGCTTGCTGGCGCAGTACTCCGAGACCGTCTACGCCAAGAACGGCTCGGTGCGCCGGGACCGCCTGACCATCGACTCGTCCTCCGCGAAGTTCGTCGGCCGCATCCTCGCGCCGTACACCTCGCTGAACGACATCGAGACCGTGTCGTTCCTCTATCCGGCCAAGGAGGTGGCCGAGGAGCAGGGCATCCCCCAGGTCAACGTGCTCGATGAGTGCGTGCGCTTCTTCGAGGAGAACGTGGCACCTGACCCCACCAAAAACCCAGCCGCGACGCCGGTACAGGCCAAGGCACACCGTCAGTTCATCCAGGTCGTCAACTACTACCGCATGATCGAGGGGCAGAACTTCAACGACTCCGAGGAATACCGCGACCTGTTCGACCTCCCGGCCAGGTCCTTGCGTGAGCTGCCGAAGACGCCGAACAACGTGCCCTACTTCCACCGCGACGCCTCCCCGTCGTCGTGTTTCGCGACGTTCAGCACAGGTGGCATCCACGGCGCTGAAGCGGACATGAAGGTCTTCGACTCCGACTCCTTCGAGCACCGGGAGCAGGCAGCCATGATCGGCCTCGCCAAGCTCCTCTATCCAAACGCCAAGGACTTCGTCGCCGAGGCCAAGCGCCAGCACAACCTGCTTGCGCTGCCCGACGGCACGGCCGTCGACAAGCGGCTCGTGCTGCTGGGCTCGGACCCGAAGAAGGTGAAGTACCGCAAGCCGAAGAAGGACGACCCGGACCAGGCTGAACAGCTCGCGCGTGCGCAAGTCCAAGCGCCGGATCCAGAGCAGCTGCTGGCCACTCAGCGTCCGGGCACCGAGGCGATGCACGTGCGCCTGGCCGACGGAACCGTGCTCGACGGCAAGGTCGTCCTGGCCGTCACCTCTGCGGTCAAGGCCGTCTACCGCGATGAGCCAGCGAAGAGGGCGCCCGAGCTGTTCACCACGAAGACTGACGGGTCCACCAAGCTGCACCCGAAGTTCGCACGGACCTCGGCAGGCCTCGTCATCCACGAGGACTTCACGAGCTACTACCCGAACCTGCTGCGCAACATGAGGGCGTTCTACAACCCCGAGCTGGGCGAGGACCGCTACACGACGATATTCTTCGAGAAGGAACGTCTGGGCTTCGAGATGAAGAAGCCAGGGATCTCCGCCGAGGAGAAGGCCCGGCTCACGACCTTGCGCAACGGCACGAAGCTGATTCTCAACTCGGCCTCTGGAGCCGCTGACGCGGCACACCGGACCCCGATCAGGATGAACAACCGCACCATCTCGATGCGGATCATCGGCCAGCTGTTCAGCTGGCGGATCGGGCAGGCCCAGACGCTGGCCGGCGCGCGAATCATCTCGACGAACACCGACGGCCTCTACTCCGTTGTCGGCGGCGACAACGGCTTCGACGAGACCGCCAACAACCAAGTGCTCGCCGAACAGCAGGCCGCCATCGGCATCGACATCGAACCGGAGCTGATGTTCCTCATCAGCAAGGACTCGAACAACCGGCTCGAGCTGGAGTCGCCCAGTGAGGACCGCGGCGTCGCCGACAGCCCGATCATCAGCGCCTCCGGCGGGACACTGGCCTGCCACGCGGGTCCTACCCCGACGAAGTCGCTGGCCCACCCGGCCGTGATCGACTTCGCCCTGGCGCGCTACCTGCAGGCCCTCGCCAGCAGAGGAGAGGAGGCTCTTGCCGAGCCCTTCGATCCCCTGCTGGGCCGCAAGGTGATCGAGGAGGCGATCGACCCGGCCGATCCCGTACGGACACTGCTGCTGTTCCAGAACGTCCTCGCCGCCTCGCGTGGATCGATCACCTACCCGTTCGCCGCCGACCCGGTCTGCGCCGGGCCCGACCGTGACGACAACGAGGACGCCGATGGGCAGCTGGTGAACCCGCGGGCCCTGCAGATGGTCAACCGGGTCTTCATCGTCCGCGACGGCACCGATGGTGCCGTGAGCCTGCACAACGCCGGCGCATGGAAGGTGAACCCGGCCAGCCAGAGCAAGCGGCGCGAGTCCGGCAGCGCCGGGGTGCGACGTGATCCGGTCGCGCTGAAGATCCTGCGCAATCACGGGTGGGCGAAGAACCGCAGCGAGGCCAGCACCTCCGACGGCCTCAGGCTGCTGCCCGATGACCAGGACGCCGTGATCCGCCGGATCAACGGCATCGATCCGTACTGGTCGGTGGTCGTCGTCAACGACGATCTCCGCGCACTGCCGCCCGCCCGGGTCGAGCAGCTCGTCGAGGCGCTCGATCTCGGCATCTACACCCGGATGCTCGACGAGACGTTCACCAAGAACTGGAAGAACGCCGCCTGATCAGCGCCCGCATCACCCAAGTCATGCATTTTGAGTCCCAGCTGAGATTGAAGGCGAGTTCGGCCCGCTGAAACAAGAGAGCTGGGGGCGATGAAAGCCTATTCCGTAAAGAAGGAATGTAAATTCCAGCAATGTCGACAGTTCTTCGTGACGGGTAGTCGATGGGACAACCAGAGAGCCCAGAGTCGTGGATGGTTTTTCCAGCGAAACGGTGACGTGTGGTGCCCCGTACATAGTCCTGACTGGGTTGCCGGGTGGCGATCCAAAAACAAGGAGAAATGATGTCGTACGAAGAGCTCGGCAAGGATGGTCAGATCCGACTTCTGACGGCCGAAGTCGAATCGTCCCTGCAGAAGTTCGTGCCCGCTGCTGTGCCGACCGACTGCTCCACCCAGGACGACGACGTCCAGGCCCAGCAGGAGAGGAACACGACCCGCGAGGGCATCCTGGTCCGCCGGGGGCAGATCTGGGGGGACCTCGACACTCGGAAGAACCAGCGCCGCGTCGTCGTCGAGTTCGTCAAAAGCGGCAGGGCCCGAGTCCGGGCCCACTACGGCACGAGGCGCTCGACCATCAGCGTCTCCCGGATGCACAAGCACTCCACGGGCTTCCGCCTCGTCGAGCCCGGTGAGCTGAAGTACGGCGTGCGGGCGACTGCTCCGGACGAGAGGACTGAGAGCCGATGACGTCGCCGCGTGAGCGGGATATCGAGGGCTACCTCCTTGCCCAATGCCGGGCACGCGGCTTTCTGTGTCTGAAGTTCGTCTCGCCGGCCCGCGGGGGAGTACCCGACCGGATCGTCGTCGCCCCCCGCGGCACGGTGTTCGTCGAGGTCAAGCGCCCCGGCGGTCAGTTGCGGAAGCTGCAGCAGCTCACGCACGCCAAGTTGCGCCGACACGGGGCCGAGGTCCATGTCATCGACGACAAGCCGGGCGTCGACGCGTTCATCGCCCACCTCCTCGAGTCCCCATCCGGCCAGCAGCTGACAGCATCGTGATCCGGCGGTGGCCGGCCGGTTCCGACCGGCTCGATGCGAGACCTGGTTGATGGTCCGCCTGCGCCAGTTTGCGCGTTCTCAAGATCGACGAGATGCACGCCACCGTCGCGCTGGTCATCGGCCGACACTACGCCCTGGCCGCATCCGCACCCGCCCGGTCCAGATCCGCCCGACCAGCACCGGCCACCTGTACATCGCCACCGAGGAGATCTGACCGTGATCCGTGAAGAGCGCATACCACTTGCCACCCTGACTGAGGACCAGCTCGAATCCCTGTACGCCCACATCGACTCCCTCACCAACACCCCGGTGCTGCGCACGTGCCTGGTGCCCGGGTGTCTGCGCCAATTCGACGCCATGGCGACGATGGCCGGCTCGCCTATGAGCCCCGAGTGGTCGGGGGAAGGCTGGTGCACGCTCGGCGCGGGCAGCATCTTCCCCGCGGGCGGCCACATCTGCCCCGACCACAAGGACCTCGTCGCCAGCCACTGGCCGCGCCGTCTCGAACTGCCCTCCGGCCGCTGGTCCGTGGCCTGCCCGTGCGGCTGGTTCCCCGTCCCGCAGCGCTGGCACCGTCTTCTCGCCGCCCTGTGGGAGCAGCACATTCTCACCGAAACCGGTGCGCTGCCGCCCGCCCCGCCCGCCACCGACCCCGAACACCGGCTCCCCCTGGCCGAACACACCGAGGAGTCCCTCGCAGAGCTCTACGACCGGCTCTGGGACGCCGAAGCCGACGTGCCCGAGCTCCGCAGCCTGGCCCGGGCGTACGCCATGGGTTACAGCCTCGCGGTGCCCGCCCTCCTCGGAGCGAAAGCTGCCCTTGAGATGCTCCGCACCCGTATCACCGTTGACTCCCGTGACTGGGCCGCCGACAAGCTGGACGCTTTCCTCTGGGCCGTCCTTGTCGGCTGGAACTGCGAGAAGGCCGACCCCGATCACGTCCACAACGACATCGACTGTGCTGGCGACCAGACCCTGTGGACCGTCGCCGACTAGGGCCTGTGTGATGTCGTGATCATTCGGCTGCCTTGATGAGGTCGTCGACCCAGATCATTGCGGCGCGGAGATGGAGGCCGGCGAGGTAGCTGTTGGGCGACTTGTCGTAACGGGCGGCGATGCCCCGCCAGGCCTTCAGCTTGTTGATCGCGCGCTCGACGGTGTTCCGCTCCATACCTTGGTTCTGGGCTGATCCCGGCCATTCGTAAGATCGGGACACCCAGGGGTTTCGGGTGTGGCTTGTGTTCCTTCGTCGCTGGTGTGGCTTACAAGGATTGGCCGCCCGGGACCCCGCGACGACTCGACTGCTGATTGGGATGCGCGAACCGAATCGCTCGTATGGACGTGACAGCGAGGTCGTCTGCTGGGACAGCACAAGGACACGATGAAGGGGGTCCGGGTGCCCGAACTGTGGGCCGGGACGGATGCGGGTAAGGCCGAACACCACTGCACCGTGATCGACGAAGACGGCGGCAAGGTGATCTCGCGCCGGGTGGCGAACGACGAGGCCGAGCTGATGCAACTCCTGGGCGACGTCATGGACTTCGCCGACGGCAGTCCGGTGACCTGGGCGGTGGACCTGAACGCCGGCGGCGCCGCCCTCTGGATCGCCCTGCTGGTCAACCACGGGCAGAAACTGCTCTACATCCCCGGCCGGAGCGTGCACCACGCCTCCGGCTCCTACCGGGGCGACGGGAAGACCGACGCGAAAGACGCGTACGTCATCGCCGACCAGGCCCGGATGCGCCGCGACCTGCAAACCCTCCAGGAGCCCGGCGAGATCGCGGTCGATCTGAAGATCCTCACCGCCCGCCGCCTGGACCTCTCCGCGGACCGCACCCGTGCGATCAACCGGCTTCGCGCCCAGATGCTGGAGTACTTCCCCGCGCTCGAGCGGGCCTTCGACTACAGCACTTCCAAGGCCGCTCTGGTGCTGCTGACGGGCTACCAGACTCCGGCCGCCCTCCGCCGGATCGGCCGGGCCCGCCTCACAGCTTGGTTGAAGAACCGCAAGGTCTATACCCCCTCGAAGGTCGCGGACCTCGCGGTGGCCGCGGCCGAGGCCCAGCTCACCACCGTCCCTGGGGAGAAGACCGCAGCCAAGATGGTCAACACCCTGGCCAGGGAGGTGATGGCCTTGGACGAGGAGATCGCGCAGATCAGCGCCCTCATCGAGGAACGGTTTCGCGAGCATCCCGCCGCCGAGGTGATCACCAGCATGCCCGGCATCGGCGACATGCTCGGGGCCGAGTTCATCGCGGCGACGGGCGGCGACATGACGGCCTTCGGCAGCGCCGACCGGCTTGCCGGTGTCGCCGGACTCGCGCCCGTTCCGCGCGACTCCGGGAAGGTCAGCGGCAACCTGCGCAGGCCCCGCCGAAACAGCCGAAGACTCCTGCGAATGTGCTACATGTCCGCCCAGGTCGCCGCCCGCTTCTGCCCGGAGTCCAAGGCGTTCTACTTGCGCAAACGCGCCGAGGGGAAGTCCCACAAGCAGGCCGTCCTGGCCTTGGCCAGGCGCCGCCTCAACGTGCTCTGGGCCCTCATACGGGACAACCGAACCTTCGAGCTCAGCACGTCCCGCCCCATTCCTGCAGCGGCATGACACCGTCACAAGGCGTCACCATCCTGGCTTGACATCATGATTGGGAATCCTTGTAGAGGTCGGCGTCGTGGCTGACCGGCCGGCCGCCCCCTGTGCCCTTCCTCTTCCGGTTGGCGGCCTGGTTCTTCTTCTCTGGAATGACCGCCTTGATGCCGCGTTTGCGCAGGTAGGTGCGGTTACCGCGGGACGAGTAGGCCTTGTCCGCAGCGACCGCGCCGGGCGTGGTGCGGGGACGGCCGACGGGCAGGCGGACTCTCACCCTCGCGAGCACGGGGATGAACTGGGGGCTGTCCCCGGCCTGTCCGGCGGTCAGCACCAGCGCGAGCGGACGGCACTGGCGGTCCGCGGCGAGGTGGATCTTGCTGGTGAGGCCGCCCCGGGACCTGCCGAGCAGGGCTTCCTTCAGGCGGAGCCTGTGTCGGCGTCGGATGCGTCGACGCTCAAGCTGTCCGTTCTGTTCCTCCGGTCCGCCCCTTTTTGCAGGGCCGCCTCCTGCTCCTGCGCGGCTTCCTCCAAAGCCTCCATGAGGTGCTTGCTGACACGTATCCCCGCAGCGTCATGGTGGGCACGGATCGTTGTGGAATCCACGCTGACCAGCGACAAGTCCGCTCTTCCCGCCCGAGCCGCCTCCGCGATCAGGCCTTCGAGCAAGGTGGTGAAGACACCGGCATCGCGCCAGACGCGAAAGCGTCCGTAGACGGTGGCCCACGGGCCGAACTCGGCAGGCATCTCCCGCCACTGGGCACTGGACCTAAACCGCCAGATCACACCCTCGAACTGCTCCCGTAACCGCTCCGGGTACGGGCCGTACCTGCCGATCGGCAGATACGGCTCGATGAACTTCCACTGAGCATTGGTGAGTTGCCTGCGCGTCACGATCTCAGTCCTACCGGATCCCACCCCGCGAACAGGGCAGAACCCGATAGCTGATCACGACATCACACAGGCCCTAGCACAACATCCCCACCGACCAGACCATGCAGGCCAGCCAGCACCGCTGGTGGATCGCCAACGCCATCAAGGCCGCGCAGCAGATCGAGGGCAACGCCATCGTCACGGAGGACCGGTAGGTCGTGCGCCCGCCCAGGCGCTATGTCCGGCCTTCCCGGCTCGCCCGGATGCTCAGCCGCGCGTGAACCACGCCGGGGTGCCGGGCCGCTCTTCCCACCGCCGGCCCGGCCTCCGGCTACCACCCGCGTACTGAAAGGTCAGTCATGCCCCCACCCTCGCCCATCCTGGTGCCCGGCCTCGGGCCCACGTGCCGCAGCCCGTTCGGCGACCTCACCCCCCCCAGCAGTACCTGGAGGGGATCCGGGCGCTGTACCTGGCCGACCAAGTCCCCTGGTTGGCCGGCTACAGCGGCGGCAAGGACAGCACCCTGGTCACCGCGCTGATCCGGTGGGCTCTGACCTCCCTGCCGCCGGAGCAGCGGACCATGACCGTCCACGTGATCTCCACCGACACCCTGGTGGAGAACCCGCTGGTGGCCGCGTGGGTGGGTGGGTGGGTAGGTAGGTCGCTGGACGCGATGCGCGAGGCCGCCGCCGCCCAGCAGCTGCCTCACGTACGACGGGTAAGCGGCACGCCGTATGCCCCCCTCTCCCGCCCGGATCGGGAACGGTGGTGCGACGTCGGCGCCACAGGTGGAGCACGTCGATCCCGAACGCCCGCACAATCCAGCAACCCATTTGTGGTTGACCGTCTCTCCTCTCGTATCGCAGGGCTCAGCGATGATCCTCTGGGCTCCATGAGTGCCGTCCGAGTCCGGTGCGATGCCCGTAGGGGCTGACGGGCGGCCCGGTCCAAGGCCGTCCGACGCCAGAAGCGGAAGCTCGACCGGCTGACTCCGAGGATGCTGCATGGTCGCATCACGCCGCAGTTGCTCTGAGGTCGGCGACGCACTGGCAGCGGTTCCCCGACGATATACCTCGCCGCCTTCAGCAGGAGATCGACGCCACGAAACCCCACCTTGGAAGGCCCCGATGTCCCTCACCCTCCCGATCGTAGAACTCCGGACGCTGCTGCACGACGCGCTCTCGGCAGCGCTCGCCACCGACGCCCTCACCCTCCCGGTTCCGCTCATGTACACCTCCGACGTCCACCGCCCGGCTCTGTACCTGGAGAGCACCGTCGTCCGCGGACAGCCGGGCGAGGGCAAGACGTTCTGGGCCAGGGCCCTGACCGACCCGCAGCTGCGCACCATCGCCGCACGGGAGTACCGCATGCCCAGGCTGGAGCGGACGGAGGCGGTTACCGCCTTCGGGGCACGCCCGGACACCGGCCAGCCGACAGCAGGGGAGCTGCGCGCCCTGACGGGGTGGGGTGTGCTGCCGACCGTCCTGTGGAGCGCCGTCGCGCTGACCGCGCTCGGCGTGCCGGACCTCGCCGCCCTCACCACCTGGACCGAACGAGTCGACTGGCTGACCCGCAACCCCGGGGCCACCGACCGGTCCCTGGCCGAGTTTGAAGCTGCCGCGAAGGCCACCGACACTGTGCGGCTCGTCCTGTTCGACACTCTGGACCAGCTCCACCCCGATCGGGCGGTGGCCGAGCATCTCGCCTCCGGCATGCTCAACCTCGCCGTCACCCTCTCCCGCCGTACCACCCGGCTGCGCGCGAAGGTGTTCATCCGCCCGGACATGCTGGACGGGGCCTTGGCCGGTGTCCCGCGCTCGGACCGCGGTTTCCTGACCGGCCGCGCCGCCGATCTCTCCTGGGGCCGGTCCGACTACCTCGGCCGCACCGCCAGGACCGAGTTGTACGGCCTGTTCATCCACCTCCTGGGCAACCACGCCAGCGCGGGGGCCGCCGCCTTCCGCGCCGCCTGGCCCACCTGGGAGCAGAGCCAGGACGGCCGGTATCTCGCGCCCTCCGGGCTGAGCGGCGACCCGAAGACGCAGGAGGAGTTCTTCACCACCCTCGCTGGCCGGTTCATGGGCGCCAACGCCCGCACCGGCTACACCTACAACTGCCTGTCCAACCGCCTCCAGGACGCTCGGGGAGTGATCACTCCGCGTCCGTTCCTTACCGCGCTGGCCACCGCCCTTGAGGACACTGGCCGCAATCACCCAGGACACGACCGGCCGCTGCACCACGACGATCTTCGTAACAGCGTGGGCTGCGGGGCGCGGGCCATCGAGCTCCACCAGGCGCTGCCGTGGGTCCGCCTCGCCATGGAGCCGCTGGCCGGGCAGCAGGTCCCGATCTGGGAGGAGGACGTTTTCGATCTGTGGGAACGCAGCGGCCTGGCCGGGCGGCTCCAGGAGTCGGCGCGGGAGGCCGGGAACCGCACCGGCCGCTTCCGGACCGGCCCGCGCAACACCGCCGGCCTCTCGCAGCTGCTGGAGGAGCTGGTCGACGCCGGGGTGATGTGCCGCCGCACCAGCGGGCAGCTCGACATGCCCGACGTCTACCGGGTTGTATACGGTCTCGGCCGCCGCGGGGGAGTCAAGCGGACCGCCACCACCGCATAGCCCGAACCCGACCGGCTTCGGCCACCGTGCCGGTCCGCAGCTTCTGGCGGGCCTGCGCCACCAGCCGTTCCACCTGCTCGAGCAGACCCTTCGGCACGGCTCTGCAGCGTCTCCGGACTGATCCCGAGATCGGCGGTGGCTGATCTGATCACCGCTTTGGGTCGCGCCCCGCACAGCGCGACCGTGTCCGCCTTGAATGCCAGCAGATGGTTCTTCATGACCACGAGATGTCCGTTCTCAGATGCTCAGTACCGGGCATCTCGTGCGATCTGTAGCTATAGCTGTAGCTTATGCCCGGCCGCCACCTACCTCCGTAGCCAGTGCTCCCGCGCTGGACTCCAGGCGGGCTGCTGATGGTCGGCCTTCGGCCATCGTCGACGTGCTGGCCGAGGTTGTGAGCATCCAGGGCAGGCGCTGCCTCCCGAGCCGCCGTCGAAGCTGCTCCACGACGCGAACAAGCCAACCACCATTGAAAGAACAGTCAGGACAAGCAGCATGAATACGTCTACCGCGGCATCCCCGATCTCACTGATGCCGCATCAGCAGCAGATCCACGACTTCCTCGTTGGCCATCCCTTCGCCGGCGCGTGGCTCGGCGTCGGGGCTGGCAAAACGCTCACGACTCTCAGCGTCCTGCAGACGGTTCGACCGATGGGGCACATCCTCGTCGTGGCGCCCGTGGCAATCGCCCGCTCCACCTGGATCGACGAGATCGAGAAGTGGGGGTTTCCCATCCGGACGAAGTCGCTCATCGTCGACGAGAACGACAGAAAGCTCTCCAAGGCCAAGCGCCTGGAGCGCTTCCGGGATGTCGCCACCGATCCGCCGACGATGTACTTCATCAATCAGGAGCTGCTGACCCAGCCGTCCCAGGAGACGAAGCTGCTCACGCCGGTGCCGGGAGCAGTGCCTGCCCCGGCCATCTCACCGGAGGCGATAGCGATCCTGGGTCTGCTCCAGGCACAGGGACCACTGGGCCGCGACGAGCTGATCGACGAGTACCGTGCTCTGGTCGCCAGCAACGGCAACCATGGGGGCCCCGCCAAGGCCAAGATCCGCGCCTGGATCCAGGAGCTGGTCAAGTCGGCTCTGGTGACGTGGGAAGCCTATGACTGCCGATCCTGTGCCGGCGGAGGCTGTGTTCAGTGTCGCTTCGGTCTGGTCGATCAGCTGCCGGTCCAGAACATCAACGGCCAGAACACAATCATTTGGCCCTTCCAGACGGTCATCATCGACGAGTCCCAGGGTTTCAAGTCGCACGACTCGCAGCGCTTCCTGGCCCTGGCAACGGTGCGGTCGGCCATGAACCGACTCATCGAGCTGACGGGAACGCCCAGCCCTAACGGTCTCCACGACTTGTGGAGCCAGGTCTACCTGCTCGACGAGGGCCAGACGCTGGGTCAGAACATCACCGCTTACCGCAACCGCTGGTTCACGCCGAAATTGGTGCCTGGCACCACGACGCCGGCGAAGTGGATCCCCACGGCAAACGCCGAGTCCGAGATCCATCAGGCTATCTCGCACCTGGTGATGAGCGCGCAGAACACGAGCCTGCAGCTCCCGGCGCTCAGCATCCAGGACGTCAATGTCACGCTCCCACCGGACCTGCTCCAGGCATACAAGGACTTCAAGCGCGACCTGGTCTTGGACATCGTGCAGACCTACACCGACGACGATGGGAAGCTGACGCAGAGCGTCGAATCGATCGTTGCCGCGAACCAGGCGGTGCTGACGAGCAAGCTGATGCAGTTCGCCTCGGGCACGCTCTACACCGCGGATCCTGACGACCCGACCACGAAGGGTCGGTACGAGGTCATCCACGACAAGAAGATCGAGATGACCGAGTACCTGGTGCGGAACAACGGCGGCGAGCCCCTGCTCATCGCCTATCACTTCAAGTCCGACAAGGAGCAGCTGCTCACGCGGCTCCGCAAGGCCGGCGTCGACGCACAGGCCTTCGACGGCTCGCGCGACATGGTCCGCCGGTGGAATGCCAAGCAGGTCCCGGTGATGCTGCTTCACCCTGCCGCTGCGGGGCATGGCCTGAACCTGCAGCACGGCGGCTCGACGATGATCTGGTACACGCTGCCGTTCTCACTCGAGCACTACTTGCAGACCAACGGCCGGCTCTTCCGCACAGGCCAGACGAAGCCGGTGACCATCCACCGGCTCATCACCAAGGGAACGCAAGACGAGCGAATGCCCTCGGTGCTCGCTGGCAAGCAGCAGGTCCAAGACGACCTCATCGAGGCCGTCTCCGGGGACTTCAACGCCGAGCAGACGCTTCTCTCCGCCCTGGAGGAAGAGATCCGCGAGGACCTCAGCGACCTCTGGGCTGCTGAGAGGGTCTAACCCACACCCACCCGACTACGGACGGCCCGGTCGTGATCCCAAAGCCGGGCCGTCGCTGGGGCGATCGCTCACCAGGCGCGGGTGATCAAGAAGAAGACTTCCTCATGAAGACGATCGCTGCCCCGACGTCTAGATCAGCGACGGACTGTGGGCGGCACCCGCCAACAGCGGCTGGACAAGCCCCCTGCTCGGCCACGGGGCGAGCCCAACGCCAGGATCTGAACACCATGACCGACCTGAACCACCTCGTTGCCAACGAGAGCCACACGATCCTGATCACCTGCCAGGTGTTCGCCGAAATCGACAACTGGCCGACACCAGCCTCCTCCGCGAGGGGCTGCTGAACCTCAGCTGCATCCTTGCCACCCTCGCCCGACCCATCGGCGCCCTCACCGATACCTGGGTTGAACAGGGCGGTCAGGCGCCTGACAGTGACCTGCCCGACGCGGACGTCCTCGTCGTCGTAGCCGCAGATCTGCGGCAGATGGCCGACAACACCTGACTTTCGACCCTCGTGGGCCGTCCCGTTGCCCGGGCGGCCCCCACACCCCGGAGGCCCACCATGGACCGCATTGATGGCCAGCACCGCATCCGCGTCGAAATCCACGACAACGAGATATCCGACCTGATCTACGACCTCAAGACCGACCCTGAATTCTTCGCCGCCACCCACGCCTTCCTGGTCATCATGCGCACCGTCGAGGAGACGCTCAGCCCCGCAGACGATGAGGGGCGCCACGACGGAGCCGCCCGGCAGGCCACCGAAGGACGGGACCCGACCACCACCGCCGACGACCCGGTCCCACTCCGCTGGGGTCACGGTGACGTCCTCCACGGCGACGACACCACCATCGTCTGTTTCTCCGGGCCCGGCGGCCAGCCGTACTGGCTGGCGCTGGAACCCGAGCGGGCTCAGGCACTCCGCGACGACCTCACGCCGCCCGCCGCCGGGCCCCACGTCCACCCCGCTGCCGAGGTGGATCGACTGCGGAGTCGCGTTGAGGAGGCCGAGCAGGATGCCGAAGAGGCGGTCTCCGCAGCAGCGCACCTCACCAGGCTCATCGGCAAGCGCTCCGAAACAGCCGAGCGGAGCGCCAAGAAGCAGCGCAGCCGGGCCAAGAAGGCCGAGACCGAACTCCGCATTCTCCGCAGTGGCCTCCGCGCGAGCGGCGCCGACCCCACCCAGATTCAGAACCTATGGGCGCAGATCCGCCTCCGCAACCGCCAGTGGCGGGAGGAGAAGCAGCGCGCCAATCGGGCCGAGGCCGCCCTCAACGCCGTGCGCACCGAACTCGCCGCCCTCAACAGCGAGACCACCAGCCTGAACCCCTAAGCAATGGCCGGCCGCCGTGACGCCGTCGCCCGCGTCCACGCAGTCCTCGACGCCGCCCGCACCAACTTCGGAGACACCGAGTCACCCGCCGCGCCCCCGTCATCGAAGCATGACCGGCGACATTGCCATCGTTGCCGGCCTTACCGGCACCGAGTGCTGCCGGGCAGCCGGCATCGACGACCGGTAGATGGTCTCTGGGTCGGCACAGCCGACCCGGGTGCGGGATCGATGCCGGATCAGGCCGGGTGTTCGTGCACCCAGCCTGATCCCCGGTGATGCGTCGGCGCCTCGTCATGGGCATCCCCGGGTCCCGGTGGTGTCTCGCGGAGACGCTTTACTGCCACTTACCGGACACAAGAACGACGCTAATCGCGGAAGCCCCGACCAAGTCACCAATGAGACCGGTCAAGGCCCAGCCGGGACACACATCGGCCGCCAACCAGACTCTGAGGGGGCTCGCTGGGGCAGTCCTACAGGAGCGCCACCCGCCAGACCTTCCCCTCGTGGGAAGACCGGCTGGCGAAAGAGACGAGCGGCTTCGCCGTCCCGAGGGCTATGCCGACTACTTCGCGCGTCTGAGCCACCACCTCGCTGGCTGACCCAGGCACACCCTCCTGCTCGGCCTTTGAAAGGACCGCAATCATGCCCTTTGAGATCTATCGCCCCGACCTGAGCCAGCTGCGGCGAAAGGAGCGACCCGCGAAGCTCACCGTGCTCCACAGCGAGAGTGGACGCTCGCAGATCACCCTGTCCGCAGGCACGCGGAACTTGCTCCGTCCCACGCCAGGCGACGCCAGTGCTCGCTGGCCGGGCAACATGCCAAGGATGAGGCTCATCGTCCTCGTCGACCGGGACTCCCGCAAGCTCATGCTGCAGCGTTGCGTCAGCGATGAGACCGCCGAGCACGTCTACGAAGTCCGTGGGCTCAACTCCAACGGAGCCGGATAAATCACCGGTTGGATGTTCAACGAAGCATTCGGCATCGAAGCCAGCCACTACTTCTGCGAGCTGGTCCCTGACACGTCCGACGACAGCGGCGATACCGCACGCGCCGTCACCATCTCGATGGACGCTGGCGTGCCGCCGAAGAAGAAGGAGACCTCCGCCCAGCCCACTCATGTGCAGCAGCATGCTGCCGGTTCTCGGGCTGAGGCGACGGCGGAGATCGACTAGCAGTCCGCGTCGACGAGTTCCGCGCGTGCTCGACAAGGGAGTCATCGTCGTCGTGTCCGCGTCACCATCGGGCGCTCAGCCCGCAAGAAGCGCGCCGGCGACGGCTCGGAGGGCACCCGAGAGTCCTCGGAGTAGCGCTCTCGAACGTCGACGTCCGGCTGTACATGCCCGAACAGATCCCCTGACACCGTCACAGGAGAGCACTGCTCATGCGCCCCCATCCTCGGAAGAAGTACGCCGTTGTCGGCGTACTCCTCGAAGTGCTCACCCACGTACAGGTGGTGAACGTGCCCAGTCAAGTGCCGTATCGGGCTGAGCAGATGGCCAGGCAGTGTCGCGCTGCGCGCCCTGAGGGGAGATGGGTGCGCCAGAAATTTGCGTGCCGAGGCTACGAGCTTTTGGCATGATCGCCCGGTTGTCCTACCGTGCCTGGTTTTGGAGGAACACCACGGCTATCAACTATGAGCTCGCTCCGGCCTGGCTGCCGTGGTCCGCCGTCGATCCCGACCGCATCGCCTTCGCCTGGGACGAAGCGGAGGCATCCGAGATCACCACGGTGATCGCCTCGATGGTGCCTCCTGACGACGCCGGGTGGGAAGAGAAACATCGCTTCACCACCGAGGTCACGGCGCTCCTGGCCGCCCGATACGGCCGATGGACCTGCGGATGGCATTGGGCGGTCGGCGAGGGCGGCGGCGGTGGCGTCGTCACCCACTGGTGCTGTACCTCCCATTCCATAGGCGGGCCCGCAGCAACGGCTGCCAAGGTGGTCGCGTCGCTGCTGGAGTGGCGCGACTGGCTGGAGGAGTTGGCGGAGCGGTTCGATCAGTTGGCTCCACCCAACGGAGCGAACGCCGAGGATCGCAGCTGTCACCTGGAACGGGCGGCCACCCGACTCGTGACCGTGGTCATGGACCGCACGGGTGCCGAATGCGGCTGGTACGGACTCTGTCACACGGTGCTGACGTGGTTCCTCTCCTCCACGGGCATGAGCGTGCAAGAAGCGAAAGACGCGGTCGACACCGCGATCGGCGGACGGTTCAAGAGCTGGACCGCGCCGTCGCGGACCCTCATCGACACAGTGGGAGAGGACCTTGCTGTAGATCTGACCGGAGTGCAGCCCTACCGCGAACGCTGACGCCTTGGCCGCCTGGATCCAGATCAGGAACCAGATCGACTGGACTTCCGCGGCCGGTGAGGTGCCGGCCTCGGTCGAGCCCATCGTGGACGGCCTCACCACCTGGTGCGGGAAAAGGGCCGTTCCGCGGAACTCGATCGAGGCCGGCGATTGCTCGCGGCGCTGGGAGCAGGAGCTGACCGCCTGCCGCAACACGCCATCCGTGCAACCGCTGCGCACTCGGCAGCCGACCGTACCCCCTGCCGATCCCACGCCGGCCGAGCCGCTCCGAGCCCAGACTCCGGCCGCGCTGCCAGGACGGGGGAATACGGATGTGGCCTCCTCTCGAGTGCGCGTGCGAAAGAAGGCCACGATGCGGTGATCTGAGGACCAGGGATCAGCTGGCGTTGGAGGCTTCCTGCGTTCGGGGGAGCGGTGCGCGGTCCAGGATGCTCTGCTCGTGCGGGGCAAGTTCAGGGCCGGTCAGGAGCGGCTTGCGCAGGCCCCGTGCGGCGGCGATCAGGACGTCGGGGTGGCCCAGGACGGAGGCGGGCTTCTTCATCGTCATCACGTCGGTGAGGGCCTTGACGACGAAAAAACTGCCTATCGCGGTGTGGCTGAGGCGGTTGATGTAGCGGGCGGCGAGCTTGTCGCCGAGGTGGGGAGCCCTGCAGATGGCGCCGGGGTAGAAGCGGTCCTGACCGACGGCCAAAAGCCAGGCGGCGGCGGCCGGGCGGGCCACCGCCTTCTGGGCGAGTGCGGCGAACCTCGGCGCGGTCACGGCCGTGTGCGCGGCGGTTTCGCGCAGGGCGACGGCGCCAAGCCCGGCCGCGGACATGCCGTGGCCGTAGACCGGATTGAGGCTGGTGGCGGCGTCGCCGATGACGACGAACCCCGTCGGCATCGCGGCCTTCTCGAATTGGCGCTGCCGGTTGGCCGTGCGGGCGTAGACGACGACGTCGCTGATCGGCTCGGCGCGGGCGAGGAAGTCGGCAGCCAGCGGGTGGCGGACTTTGCGGGCGAAGTCCTCGAAGAGCGCCTCGTCAGCGCTGGGCTCGCCGCCTCGGGTGCCGGAGAGGCTGACGTGCCACTGCCCGTCTTCGATCGAGATGATCGAGACGACCTGGCCGGGCCTGCCTTCCCGCGGGTCGGCCTGGATGTGGATGACGGGCCAGTTGGACTCGGCGCCCTCGGGCGCCCGGTAGCGGCGGCTGGCGTACCGTACGCCCGCGTCCACGACCGTCTCCGGGACCTTGGGGGCGCCGATGGCGGTAAGCCACTCGGGGGCCTTGGAGCCACGTCCGGTGGCGTCGATGACGAGGTCGGCGCTGAGCTCGCTCTCCTCATGGTTCTCGTCCCGGATCCGGACACCGGACACCGTGGAGGCGGTTCCGGTCAGCGATGTGACCGTGATGCCGGTGCGCACGATGACGTTCGGGATGGCCAGGGTGGCCGTGCGCACGCCCCAGTCGATCAGGTCCCGGCTAGCGCCGATGAGGTAGTGCGTCTCGGTCCACCGCCTGTACCAGCCCGCGGGGGAGAAGGAGACCATGCCGGTGGGTATGGGTATGCGGTGGGCCCCGGCCTTGAGCCATGTGTCGGTCGTGCCGGGCAGCAGTGATTCGATTGCGTCGGCTCCGCCGGCCCACAGCATGTGGGCGTGGGCGGCCTGGGGAAGTCTGGGGCGCGGTACCGCGGAGTCGGGAAGGGCTTTGTCCCGCTCGAGGATGAGGACTTCGGCGGCGTGTGGTGCCAGTGCTGCGGCCGCGAGGGTACCGGCGAGGCTGCCGCCGAGGATGAGGACGCGGGCCGTGCGGGTGGGCTGCTGCTTCATCGGTGACTGCTTTCTAGGGCCGCCGCCTCGCGGGTGGCCCGGACGATGGGGGACTTCGACAGAGCCTTGGACAGGCGGACGAGCCCGGCGACGCCATCAGCGGAGGCAAGCAGCGGGCCGTCGTTGGCCTGGTCGGCTCCGCTGCTCTGGCAGGGGGTTCTCCTGGTCCACATGACGATGGCGTGGGCCAGTGCGGCGGCGTCCGCGACGGCGTGCGCTTCTTCCTCTGTCCGCGCGGTCTTGCGGGCCTCAAGCAGTGAGGTGGCGTGGACCTCAGGGTCCAGACACGGGTGGACGGTCAGGATCCCGTCGTAGATGTCTGACTCGAGCTGGCAGACGCGTACCTCCATCGGGGTCCACAGTCCGCCGGCCAGGTTGATGCTGTGCTGGGTGGCGACCCGCAGTTCTCGCCAGGCCGGTTGTAGCTGGTAGTAGCGCAGCCACGGGCTCACCATGTTCATCAGCCGCTGGGACAGCAGGGGCAGGACGAATCCGACGCCGATCAGCAGGGCGGACACCGCCGCGATCGGCGGCGCGATCGGCCAGCTGAGGTGGTCCAGATTGTGGCCGGTCCAGCGGGCGCCGACCGCCGTGAACTTGAGCGCGTCGTACACCAGGTTCAGGATGTAGCCGATGACGATCAGGACGAGCCCGGCGCGCAGCGGACCGTGGACCACTCGTGCCCAGCGGGTGCAAAGGACCGTCATGGTGACCGCGGCCGTGGTGTGCGCGACCAGGTACAGAACGATCATTTCGCGGATGTACGGGGTGTTCGCATAGAACGTGTCGAGGTCGACCAGCCGCTCGACGGGGGCGTCGCCGAGCGCGAACAGGGCGAAGAGCGTGGCGATGACCGTGATGGTGGCCGTGTTACACCGGCGCGACCACCGGGCCGCCTGTGCGGCCTCTTCGGGACCACTGCTCCAGCGGATGATGAGTACCAGGTTAGACCCGGAAAAGGCCGTGAGAATCGCGTACACGACCGGCGCGGCGAAGTTCGGGAGACCGCTGATGCGGTTGATCGCGGCGATGGAGGGCACCGCGGCGACGGCGAACACGGCGGCGGCCACGAAGAGTAGCATGCAGACGGACCGCAGCAGCTCGTCCTTGGGATTGCGCCACAGCGGAGGCAGCTTCAAGAGGCCTGCCAGCAACAGAAGCGCGCCGGGTATGTAGAAGGCGACGCCGTTGGGATTGCTCACGAAGCGACCTGCTGACCGGGGTCCTCTGGCAGGGCGTTGTGAGCGGCGGACCAGAGCGGGGCACAGCAGGGGGACGGTGCGACGTTCCGGGCCTGGGGGAGGCGATTCATATGGGGTGTCTTTCTCATTAGGCGGCCACGACGGGGTGTTGAAGGGCCCTGTACTGGCGGGAGATGCGTGCGATCCCTCGAGTCCCGGTGCTGAGGACCGCGCCGAGGGCTGCGGATCCTGTCTCCTGGGGTTCCTCACCCGTTTCGACGGCGGACTGCCTGGCGGCGATGGCCTGCGCGATCATGGTGGCCGCGGCCACGGCCCATGCGTCCTCGGGGCTGGCGCCCTCGCCCAGCGCCCGCTCGCGGCAAGCCGTCATGGTCTGCATGTCGCAGTACGGGGCCAGGGCAAGCAGGTCATCGTGGATGTCGGTCTCGCGGTCAAAGAGGCGGGATTCAAGCGGGGCCCACCAGGTGGTGGTGAGGGGCAGCCCCGTGTGCGTGCGGAGCTGGCGCCACAGAGGTCCCATACACCGGTAGGTCTGCCAGGCCTCCCAGGCTGCGGTGACCCGCTGGCCCTGCGGCAGGAGGAAGCCGGCGGTCGTGAGGACGGCGCCAACGCTGGCCAGCGGCGGCGCGAGGTCGGTGCTGAGGAAGTCCAGATCGCCACCACTCCAGCGGGCGACGACGGCAGCGGCCTTGGCCACCCCGAAGCTCGTGCTGAAGGCGAATCCGGCGACGAGCGTGAGCAGGCCTGCCCGCAGCCACCCGTCCACTGTGCGGGACCACCTCCAGCACATCGTCGGCACGACTACGCCGACCACGATGTGCCAGGAGAGATAGGCCACGATCATCTCGCGGATCCACGGTGTGGAGGCGTAGTAGGTGTCCAGATCCCGCAGTCGCTCCTCGGGGGCGTCACCCAGACTGAAGGAAGCCGCGATCAGGAGGACGACGGCGCCGCAGGCTGCGAGCCACCGCCGGACCCGGCGCTGGACATCCCGGCCAAGGCCTTCACGCCAGTACGCGAGCAGGACAATGCAGCAGGTGTTGAAGACGGAGAGGATCGCGTAGACCAGGGGCCCGGAGAAGTTTGGGACGCCCACGGTCCGGTTCACCACGGCAATGGTGGGGGGTGCGGCGAAGGCGAATCCGGCACTGGCCATGAACATCAGGCCGGCGGTGGCTCTGACCATCGGGTTGTGTCGCCGCCGGATCAGGCCGGGCAGCTTCGCAAGGAAGCCGGCGGCGAGGGCGGCGGCCGGTATGTAGTAGTCCGAGCCGTTCATCAGCCATCGCCGAGAGTGGCCTGGATCCTGGCTGCTGGACCCTCCAGGATCCGCTGTGTGGGGTCGGCCTCGACCAGGTGCCGGAAGCGTCGGCCCATCATGCGGCCGTACTGCTCGGCCTCGGCCTCGTCGCCGGGCACGGCGTGGGTCCGCGCGGCGACGAGGCGGACCACTTCGTCGAGGTCCCCGGTACTGAGGGCGTCATCGCCGAGCAGGCGCGTGGCGACGTGCGGCCCCATGACGTGGGTGCCGCAGTGACCGCGGACCATGTGCCATATCTCGTGGCCCAGGATGACCAGGGTGTGGAAAGGGCTGGTGGACTTGGCGATGACGATGATGTCCTCGCTCTCCCGGTCCAGCCACAGCCCCGAGACGGGGCCCATACCCGGAGGGAAGTCGCGGCGCACGATACGCACCGGTCGTTCTGGGGCTCCCGTGTAGGCGGTGAGGTACACCTCCATCCGCACGATCAGGTCGTCGATGCCCGTGGGCGCGGGCTCGCCGAGCCCTGCGTACAGCTCATCGCAGAGCCGGCTCATCTCCGCTTCCAGCGCCGGTTCACGACGCCGGTACCTCACGATCCCCACCCTGGCTCCTCGTCCGCACCCTGCCGAATCTGTAACTCCCCGTCATGCCACCGGCTCACGATGTCCTCTGCTCGTCCACGATCTCGGTGAGCAGGTCCATCATCTGGGCCAGCTTCTCGGGGGCTCCGCGGAAGGCGACCGAGCGCAGCTGGAACTTCTCCTTCATCTCCCGCAGCCCGGCGAGCTGCTGGGCCTGCTCGTGCGCGAGTCTCTCCTCCAGGGCCCGGTTCAGGGCCTGGGAGGGGGTTGCGGTCAGGAAGCCACGGGGGACCTTGAAAAGGTCCTCGATCCGGGCCGCCAGTTCGAGACTGGGCTGCTTGCGGCCCTTGAGGAGCTCCCCGACCCACTGGGGCGTCACGTCCGCGCCCTCAGCGATCTCGCCTTGCGTGTACTTCCCGCCGTCCGGCCGCCGCCGGGTCTCGCGCAAGAATGCCAGGCGCTCCGCGACCTGCTCGTGGAAAGGGGTCTGCGGCATCGGCCGGCGGCGGAGTCCTGCACCAACGGCCGCCACCGAGAGGCCGGTACTCATCGACAGCGGAGCCGGGTCCAGGACCTTGACCCCGTCGAGTTCGGCCTCTTGGATCAGCTTCTCCAGCAGTTCGAGGGTTCTCAGGTGTGGTTCGACCTCTTCGGTCACTGATGCTCCTGGCGGGATGGATGGATGGATGACTGACTGAGCGGCGGCTGGAGGACACTCTCCGACCTGCTACAGCACTACACCAGAGCAACGATCGCTTCCACAACTGAAACGATCCTCAATTTTCGCCCTTGCAATGACCTTCTGCTCACGGCCTGTCAACCGGCAAGTACGGACAAGTCGCCCCAACCGGCTGGAGATGCTGTGACTTCATCCTGTTCATCCGCCCGACCGGGACCCAGATGACGACGGAGTGTAATGAATCGATCATTTCAGAGTGCGAATTGATCGTTGACAGGGCGTGGTTGGCATAGCAGGATCCTGAACCGTGACCGAGACGATCAGCTGGGCACGGCTTTTGCGGCGAGCCGAGCCTGCGCACCGTCGTACCGGTCGACCTTGAAGTCACGCCCCGACACGATTGATCCGCACGGCCGTTGGGACCGGCCGCTGGAACGGTCCTGAAGAGGCGAATGTCCGCCCCTCCGGCGACGGAGGAACGGCCATCGATATTGACTCGCCAGAGTCACTGCGCCACCAGGCCGGAATTGAATCCATTCCCGGGGCGGGGGCATGCGTATGCGACCGCGCGTGCTCGACAGCAGTCATGGCCGCGGTCGGTGCCCGTTGTGCGGGTTGGCCGGTAAGCGCGCGCCATAGTGTCTGCTGATCCGCCCCTCCCATCAGACAAGGGGCTCATTTTGCTTTCTCGCGACATGTCTTCGGGAGCGGCTGCGCACCCCGGTGGGAGGCGATGCCTGGCCCGCGGATCGCCGCGGCTCGCTGTCGTCCACCGCACCGTCGCCCCTGTGCGCGCGTTGACCGCCGCTATGCAGCGCCGCCACTGCGAATGCCTGGACCCCGTTGCCCGGATCCACAGTGCCCGGATCCACAGGCGCGCCCCCGCCGTCCGGCCCACGCCCGGCGGGGGTCATCCGCGCGGGCTCGGGAGCAGTCCGAGACGCCCAGCCAGGAGCAGGGACGGCCCCCCGCCGCAGCCCCGTTCGCCCGGCCAAGGCCTCGGCCGGCCGCGACGTGGCGGGTGTCGAAGCCGCCCGATTCGGCAGGGCTCCAGCAGCCCGCAGGAGGGCACCGGTCCGTAGCCAATGCGTCCCCTCGCATCGCAAACCTCCAGCATCTCGCATAGGAAGGAGAGCACCGGTGATCCAACCCCACCCAGAAGCGTCCAGCTCTGACGAGTTCAAAGGCTTCGACGAAGCCCGGCGCATCATGTGGTGCCATGAGGCTCGTACCCGCGTGTACGAACGGTTCAAGCAGACGAGCTTCATCGGTGACATAAACGTTGCAGCGGTCCACATTGACAACACCACCAGGGCAGATCGTGTGTTCCTCGTGGCATTCGACGAGGCCGGCCAACAGGTCGGCGTCGACACGCTCTATGTCGACGAGCCGAATCAACACCTCGACATCGCCACCGAGTTCGACCACGACTTCACCGGCATGGACGTCGCGCCGGACTCTCGGCTTGACCAGGCCATCGCTTGCGAGAACGGCTGGGTCGTCAACCTGAAGGTACTGCGCGAGTACGAGCCCTTGGCCGATCGCAGGGCCACGCAGCGCGCGGTGTTCCTGGCGCATCTGCAGGACATGATGAAGAACGGTGAGGTCCGCGGATTCCTGTTTGGCCGGGGTGAGTCCGATGACACTGATGCGGCGTGAGAGACCACGACCTCGTAACTCAGACGACCCCGCCGGTAGCAGCCTGGCCGGCGGGGTCGTCTGATCTCTGACGCTGTTACAGTGCCGCATTTTCGCGATAGGGGAGGGGATCAGCGCAGCTGATCCGGGTGTCGAACCCGGGGCGAGCGCTTTGCGGGGAGACGTGCCGTGGACCGGCTCACTCCGGTCCCGGGTTACGCCTCGCGGTGCGCTCTGGCAAGGCCCTGAGGGGGAGTCCCTACCGTGTCGTCAAGCGTCTCGATGACATCCGGCATCCGGTCCATGAACGACGGGGCCGAGCAGCTGCACCGGCTGCGCACGCGACTGATGGACCTGCAGGCCCGCCAAGAAGCCGAGCCCTCCGCCTGAGGAGATGGCGATGCCCTGACTGCCTCGTGGCTATCAGGGCATCGATCAGGCTCAGTGCGCGGCAGTGCCGCCCTGCGGGGGCGTCACACCGGCGGGATGAGCAGCGAAGCCCCAACGTA
The DNA here is from genome assembly GCF_042719495.1 of Streptomyces sp. NPDC058525. NCBI lineage: Bacteria > Bacillati > Actinomycetota > Actinomycetes > Kitasatosporales > Streptomycetaceae > Streptomyces > Streptomyces sp. NPDC058525. The sequence continues at coordinate 52,197 of NZ_JBHXNP010000023.1, read as the reverse complement.
GATGAGATCCGGATTTTGGATGTTGTTCTTCTCGACTAGAATGCCGATCGGTACCCCCGACGTCCCCGAGATCGCGCTGAGCGTATCGCCTGGGTTGATGTTGTACGGCTCCGCCTTCGGTGCGGGCTTCGCCTCGGCCGGTGCACCCGATCCGTTGGGCTTGTCCTCGTCGCTCCGACCTGGCGTCGGATCCTGACTCGCCCCGCTCTCGTCCTGTTTCCCCGTGCCGCTCTCGCTCGGCTGATGGGTGCTGTCGACTCCGGCGTTCTCATCGCCGGGATTTCCTGGTGCCTCGACCTGGGCGTGATTGCCCTGCAGCGCCTGGATGGCGCCGCCGTCGGACGTCGCGAGCTGCATTAGGCCCCATCCGGCGAAGAGCGCTGCTCCGCCCACCATGACGCTGGCGGCGATGAGGGGCCCGTTACCGAAGCCCATCGGGCCGGAGCGACTCCCGGCAGCTGCTCTCGTCTGCACCGACGGCCTCAACGCCGCCCTCGCTGGCCTCTGAATCGTAGCCGTCATCCGTGCCTCAACTCCTCTGCGAATAGCGCGCGAATCTATTCTGTCCGACATCATCATTCTACTCATAGCTGAATCGAAGTTGATAGAATAAGTGATTGGATGGCAGCCAGAATTCTGTCCGATAGGGCGCCAATGACCCCTGAGCCCCTGAACTGCCGACCGTCAGACCGAACGAAGGAGCCGTACCACCATGGCCAACTACACCGTTTCCGCCAGCAAGCTCACCGAGAACACCAGCGTGTTCATCCGCGGGAAGCTCGCCTTCGCCGTTCTCGCCCGCGTCATCCAGGGGGAGGAACTCGCCGCCAGCGACCAGCGCAAGGTGAAGAACGGGATGAGCCCCGTCGGCAGGCCGCACACCACCGCGACGATCACCAACGCCGAAGTCCAGTTCGCGGACCCGAACAACCCCACCATCGAGGAGCAGTTCGTCTCCGAGCGCCGCTACAACTCTACGTTGCGACCGGAGACCGGCCCCAACTACTCGATTGACTCCAAGGGTTCAAACCTGCCGGTGATCGCGATCCCGTCCGCGGCCGGTGACGGTACCTACGACCAGGACGAGACCGGTCGGGAGCTCGCGCAGGGCCTCGACGTCACGCTCGTGCTGCGTGTCTACAAGCCGAAGGACTTCAACAACCGCGGCCTGGCGCTCGACCAGGTGATCGTCCACGAGGCGCCGCGCTACTACAACGCCTTCGGCGTTGACCAGGCTGCACTGGCCGCGCGTGGCATCGTGCTCAACGGCTCGCCTCGCCCGGTCCAGGCCGCTCCTGCCAGTGCTGCCCCTGCCGCCGCAGTCCCGGTGGCGACCGAGGTCGAGGACGGCCTGTCCTTCCCGGCCCCGCAGCCGGCGTCTGCACCTGTGGCCGTGGCTGCGCAGGCTCCGGTTCAGACCGCCCCGGCGACCGTCGCGGTCGCTTCCGCTCCTGTCGCCGCTCCGGCCACGGTCGAGAAGGAGACCCTGGAGCAGAAGCTCGCGCGTCTTGAGGCCGAGAACGCCTCCCTCAAGGACGCCGGTTCGGCCGTGGGCTCGCCCGCCGCCACCGGTCCCTGGAACGGCTCCGGCCCGGCCCAGCAGGCGGGGATTACCTACCAGGGGTGATCCACGCTGACCATCGATGAGACCCCCGTACTCGCATCCGTGCAGTACGGGGGTCCTGTCTTTCTCTTCCCCTCCTGGCTTATCTGATCGAAAGTGTGCGTCCCGCGATGACTCCAGCCGACCCGCATGCCTGGTTCCCGCAGTTCTACGGCAACCCCGCGATCCGCACTCTCGCCAGTGCCTGTCGGTGGACCATCTCCGGACAGATCGGAGAAGAGACCCCCGACGATTCCACCAAGCCGCCGAAGCGCAAGGCTCCGATCGACGTACGGCACCTGCTCGACGGATGCACGTCCAGCTGCAAGCACGCGGGCCCACTGCGCGGAGCCTTCGCCCTGGACGAGACCTGCCTGCTCCCTCTCGACGAACTCACCGCGGCGATACCGAACGCCGCGAACACCGCCTTCTACCTCCAAGCCCAGACTGACGGGCTGCTCGTCCTCGACATCGAGGCCGACTGCCCGCCAGGTGTGGCCACCGACCTGCTGCGGCTGCCGGGCATCCTCTACTCGGAGCTGTCGATGTCTGGCCGGGGCTTCCATCTCGTCATGCCGCTGCCGAAGAACTTCCACGACTTCCCCGTAGCCGCCAGCAAGCGCGTCCTGCGTGAGGAACACGGCTGGTATGAGCTGCTCCTGGACCACTGGTCGACCTTCACCCGCCAGCCGGTTCCCGAGCGCATCGTGGCTCACGTCAACGAAGCAACTAGCGTGCCGACCTTCACCTCTATCGAGGACCTCTACGCGCAGCTGGCAGTGAACGCCAGCGAGAGTTCCGGTGCTTCAGCATCAGCTGTCGACACCACCGAGGCCATGCCCGACATCCCGTACTCGCAGGCCATCGTCGAGCAGACCTTGGTCAGGGCACACCACCAGCTCCGGGATCCCGGCGACTTCAACCACGACATGTCCCGCTGGGAGTTCTCGGTTCTCGCTTCGCTATACGGCTGGATGCGGACACAACTACGCGCCTACAGCGCCCTCGGCGTCGAGTACTCGACAGGCGAAACCGCGTGGTTGCTCTACAAGGCGGCGCTCGACGTCATCCCCGCGCGCCCCAAGCACAGCGAGCGCCGCAACGGCCGGCCCTTCCTCCTCGACCGGGCGGCTGCGCTCGTGGCCGACCGCGAGGCCCGATCCTTGTCGACCGACTGACGCTCTACGCCTGTTCCTGCTGCTGCTTCTGCTCCTGTTTCATCTGCCGCCTCCGGCAGCGGGTGGGGTGGGCGACGGGTGCTGTGGCGGGGCCGAGCATAGGTGGGGACAGCACTGGATCGCGCGGAGCGCGATCGGGTGGCGATGTGCAGCGGGGCTCCATCGCCACCGATGGCGGGAGTGCGTGTCTCAGCCGGGCACCGACGGCGCAGCCCGCGCCACAGGACCGTTCACGGCTTATACAGCCTCGGCGACGCCGAGAGCAGCAGCGCCGTCCTCCGACGTCTTCTCTCTCTTCCTCGCCTACCCACAGAAAAGACATCGACATGAAGTTCAACGACACCCTGACGACCCTCATCAAGCAGTCCCTTGAGGTCGGCGCGACGCCCGCTCTCATGGGCGAACCCGGCATTGGCAAGTCCAGCTTCGTCGAGGACCTGGCCTACTCCATGGGCACGCAGGCCTTCACGCTGCCGTGCAACCAGCTCGCCGACAAGGCCGACCTCACCGGTGCCCGCCTGGTGCAGTACACCAAGGATGACGGCACGCAGAGCTACAAGCAGGTCTTCTACCCGCACCAGGTGATCCAGGAGTGCATCGACTACGCCGAGAGGAACCCGCGCGAGTGGCCGATCCTCTTCCTCGACGAGATCAACCGCACCACCTCCGACGTCACCTCAGGCGCGCTGACCCTCGTCACGCTGCGCCGCATGGGGTACGTCGAGCTGCCCGAGAACGTCCGCATCGTCGTGGCCGGCAACGACAAGGGCAATGTCACCTCGCTCGACGAGGCAAGCCTGTCCCGTTTCGCGATCTTCCACGTCGAGCCCGACGCCGCCACCCTCATGTCCGTCCTCGGCGACAACATCAACCCCTGGGTGAAGACGGTGCTCACGCAGTACCCCGGGCTCATCTTCCAGAAGTCGACGCCCGAGGCCATCGTCGCCGACGGCCAGGACGACGACGACAACGGCAACGTCACGATGGCCGAGCTGTTCGACGGCGGCGAGGAGATGAACCAGCTCACCACGCCGCGCACCATCGACACCCTGTCGAAATGGCTCAACACGGCCGACCCGCAGGAGCTGGCAAGGTACCTGGCCACCCAGATCAAGATCGGCGACCGAGAGACCTCGCTGCTGAACGAGGCTATCGAGGCCTACGTTGGCGACACCATGTTCACCACGCAGCTTGTGGCCACCATCGCCCAGGACCTGGCGAACAACGCCGGCGGCGTGCAGCACAACCGGGTGAACGTCCCGAAGCCGAATTGCTACCAGAGCCTGAAGGCCGCAGCGACCATGACCGACATGACCGCGGTCATCGCGACGCTGACTGGCAACGAGAAGTCCGGGTCGCTGCTGTACGCGCTCAAGGAGAGCAAGGACAACGCGCGCCTCATCGAGCAGCTGGCGCAGGCCATCACCCAGATCGAGCCGGAGCACACCCGCACGCTCATCGAGATGGTGACCAACCAGCAGATCGACCGCCAGAACCTGGAGGCTTTCATGGAGATCGACGCTCCGATCGTCAACCAGGCCAAGCCGGTCCTCTCGGCCTTCCTCTGATCGCTCGCTCACCGGTGGTGGACCTGCTGCGGGCTGCCGTCCTTGCTGCAACTCTCCACCACCGGCGGCGCTCTGCCGCTGCCTTGTCCTCAGAAGGAGACCACGACCCATGACGATCACCGTCACGAACCAGAAGCCGACCGTGCTCGACGCACTGCACACGATCTCGTGCACCGGTGATTACGACCCGATGCCGGCGATCCAGCAGACCCTCATCGACCCGCTGCTGCAGCCTTTGAACCCCAACGCCCCGGCGAGCATCACCGACGCCCAGGGCGCTGATCTGACGGGGGACATTCCGGATCTGGTCCTGAGCTGCCTCGGCGACACGCTGAACGCGACCAGCGAGCAGACGGTCAAGGAGCTGCTCGGGCAGACCCTGATCAACTTCGACCAGGGCACACCGCTGCCGGTCGCCGAGCTCTTCGCCGTCCAAGCCGGGCAGCAGAACAAGATGCCCGCGCCCTCCCCGCGGGTGCTCTACACGGCCCAGGCTGATGTCCTCCCCGCCGCGAAGGCTCTGCTGGCGGGAACCGGCGACGAGAGCGCCTTCTTCGCATCGATCGCCTACACCTTCCACCCCGACACCCTCGGTTTCTGGTTCCATTCCTCCGCGGCCTTCGACGGCTTCAAGATCTGGCTGTCCCAGCAGACGCAGACGATGGCCAGCGCGCTGCCGCCGGCCACCACCAAGCTGCTCAACGACTTCACAGCCCTGTCCCTGAAGGGGCTCACCGAGTCGCTGCTCGTGCGCAAGGACGACTCTGACGCCAACGATGAGCACTCCTTCGCTCGGGTGCTCGTGCACATGTTCATGAACTACGTTGAGCAGCAACGGGCCCAGGCCAGCCAGCAGAACACCCCACTGGGCACCGGCGTCCTGCCGTTCACGGTCGGAGAGCTGTTCTGCCCGCGCGCCCTCGTCCTGGTCAACGTCGAGGCCCACGCCCGGGCCACCGCGGCGAAGATCACGGGGGAGTGGAACCTCATCAACCAGTCGCTGGCTTCGCCGGTGAAGGTCGTCTCGAACACGTCGCTGTCCAAGCTCACGTCGCTGCCACGGGCCGCCGCCCGGGCCGCCGCCCTGGGAGCCAAGCAGCAACCGGGCCAGCCTGGCAGCCGTAGCGCCCAGGTGGCGTTCCGTAAGCAGCCGCCGAGCAAGCTCGACCTGTTCAAGGACATCACCCGTGTGCTGCGCCGGATGGGCAAGGTCAACAGGTCGCAGAACATCTTCCGCACGACGAAGGCGACCTTCCTCAAGGCCAACCGCCGGAACCCGGACGACTTCAATAAGCCCGGCCGGATCACCTCGGTGCAGTACATGCCCGACCTGCACATCTACATCGACACCTCCGGTTCGATCTCCGAGGAGAACTACCAAGAGGCGGTCATGATGCTCATCCGGATCGCCAAGAGGCTCAACATCAACCTGTACTTCAACTCGTTCAGCCACTTCCTGTCCCAGGAGGTGATGCTGCGCACGGAGAACAAGTCGACGGCTCAGATCTGGAAGGAGTTCCGCAGGATCCCGAAGGTGTCGGGCGGAACCGAATACACGCAGATCTGGCAGTACATCAACGCCAGCCGGGTGCGTCAGCGCAGGCTCTCGCTCATGGTCACCGACTTCGACTGGCTGCCGCCGTCCACGCGTCAGGACCACCCGAAGAACCTGTACTACGCGCCGTGCTCCGCCATGGACTGGTCGTTCATGGTGGACCTGGCCAAGCGCTACGCCGACTCGATGAAGCACATCGACCCGAGCATCCGGCAGAGGCTCCTCGGCATGGTCGTCTGACCCTGAATCCTCCAAGAACAGCCAAGAGCGGTGCCGTGCGACCAACTCCGGTGATCGGCGCCGCTCTTGGCGACGCTAACTTTCTCTCTCATTCATCACGCTGAGTATCCCGCACTGAAGGAACCTCCGATGCGAATCCCCGCGGATGTGCTCGCAGCCCTGTCAGGCCGTACCAAGACTGATGGCCATCGCCTGATGCTCGTAGGCCCCCGCTTGACTCCCACCCTGTACCAGAGCGTCAACGAGGTCCTCGAAGCGGTCGGCGGTCGATGGACAAAGACCGAGGGTGCGCACCTCTTCCCCGTCCACGCCGCCGAGGCGCTCGCACCAGTGCTTGCCACCGGTGAGGTCGTGACCCTGGGGGAGAAACGCACCCTTGCTCAGTACTTCCCCACACCCGAACCCGTTGTCGAACAGCTCATCGCTCTGGCCGCCCTTGAGCCGGGCATGACCGTGTTGGAGCCGTCTGCCGGCTCCGGCGCCATAGCCACAGCCGCAGCAGCCCGCGGTGCAATCGTGGACTGCATCGAACGGGACCCCGGATACGCCACCGTCCTGTCCGATACGCATGTGGCGCGCCGGGTGCAGGTCGCTGACTTCCTCACCATCCCGGTCGAACCTCGCTTCGACCGGGTGCTGATGAACCCACCGTTCACCCGTGGCACCGACATAGCCCACGTCACCCACGCCCTACGGTTCCTGAAACCGAATGGGCTGCTGGTGTCGGTCATGTCGTGGACTGCCACTGAACAGAACCGCAGCACCACAGCTTTCCGAAAGCTCGTGGAACAGCGCGGTGCTCTCGTCGAAGCACTTCCGGACCGGGCGTTCGCTCAGTCCGGGACGACCGTCGACACCGTCCTCGTCACCATTCCTGCCATCCGTCCGGCCGATGCACGGCCCACGGTCTGGCCTACGCGCGACATCCCCGCCCAGGACGCGGATGAAATTGGAAACCCGGCCGACGTCGCCGCGGAGATCGTCGCTGATCTTCGCAAGGCGGTCGCCGCTTTCGAAGAGGTTGCCGCCGCGCTCACCAAACCTGCGCCCGCCACCGTGCCAGGCGGTGTCGAGGTCAGCTGACCATGGCGCTCCTCGAAAACCGTCAAGAGCAGTGCCGCTTTGACGACCCCTGACTTTCCCTCTCACTCATCCATATCCCTGCTCGGGACACCGTGGCGTATCCACCCAGCGCGCCACCACGCCGAGCGACCCGCACCGAAGGAGGACCCGGTGGGTCTCAGCAACTTCACACCAGGCGGCTCCGACGACGACAAGAGCAACGGCGGTGGCGGCAGCTTCCCTCATCAGTTCCCGTCCGCGGGACTGCCGTCCAACGGTGGCAGCGCCGATGACGTCAGGGAGCTCCTCGTCGACTACAACGAGAAGTTCAAGAACGCCGATCCGACCATGTTCCGTGACACGCTCATCGGGCAGGTCCTCTCGGTCATCATCAGCAAGACCAAGCCCAACGCTCTGCTGGTCGGATCCGCCGGCGTCGGCAAGACGAAGATCGTCGAGGACATCGCACGGCGCATCGCGCTCGGCGACGCCCTCATTCCCGACCAGCTCAAGGACTGCACGATCTACGAGCTACCCATCACCAACATCATCGCCGGGACCGGCATTGTCGGCTCGCTGGAGGAGAAGGTCAAGGCGATCGTCGAGTTCGCCTCGGATCCCAAGAACAAGGCCATCCTGTTCATGGACGAGATCCACCAGATCACCGGAGGGTCCGGCAGCCATGGCGACGCTGTCGGCCGCAAGATCTCGCAGATCCTCAAGCCGGCCCTTGCCCGCGGCGACATGTCCGTCATCGGCGCGACCACCAGCACCGAGTCTCGGGCCTTCGACGAGGACCCGGCCTTCGCCCGCCGCTTCACCCGGCTCATCGTCGACGAGCTGAACGTGGAACAGACGCTGGCCGTGATGACCGCGGTCCGCCCCGGCCTGATGGCGCACTACCGTCATCAGATCGGGGTGTCCGACGATGTCCTGGCCTCGGTGGTGCAGATCGCCGAAGCGAACTCCCGGGCTGGCCAGCACCGGCCGGACAACGCCATCACGCTGCTCGACCGCGCGATGGCTGATCGGGTCCTGGAGCAGAAGAAGCTCATCGTCCAGGCGGAGAACGCCGGCGACACGGCACTCGCGCAGACCTTGCGGTCCATCCCGCAGGTGCCGCTGACGAACACCCGTGTGCTCGATGTGGCCAAGCGCCTGATGACCGGAAACGCCCAGCGCAAGGACCTCGACGTCGCCGCGTTGAGTGCCACGCTCAGCAGCCGCCTGCAGGGCCAGGACGACGTGCTCGCCAAGCTCACGGACCGTCTGGCCCGCGAAGAGCTCAACCTGTTCCCGACGAAGACGCCCACGACGTGGCTGTTCGCCGGGGCCTCGGGTGTGGGTAAGACCGAGGCGGTCAAGATGATCGCTGAGGAGACGACCGGCACCGAGCCGATCATCCTCAACATGACCGAATTCCAGGGCGAGTGGTCGACGTCGAAGATCATCGGCGCACCTCCCGGCTATGTCGGATCGGACTCCAACCAGGAGCTCCCGTTCGACACGCTGGAGTCCAACCCTCACCGGGTGATCCTGCTCGACGAGTTCGAGAAAGCAGACAAGGCCGTGCAGCGCCTGTTCCTCTCGGCGTTCGACGAAGGCTACATCCGCAACGCCCATGGCAAGATGCTGGACTTCTCCAAGGCCCTGGTCATCTGCACGACCAACGCCGCCCGTGATTCGCTCGACGGCAAGATGATCGGCTTCGGCAACAACCCGAAGACCATCTCGAACCAGAGCCTCAACAAGGCACTGGAGCAGTTCTTCGACGCCGAGCTGCTGGGCCGGTTCTCACTGGTCGTGGGGTTCAACCCCATCGACCGGCAGACCTACCGGCAGATCATGGCCGCCGATTACGAGCGGCAGCGTGAGCGGATCGTCAAGGCCAAGCCGCGGCTGGCCCAGGCGCTGCCCGTGTCGATGCCGGACGACGAGCTGCGCGCCATCGAAGAGGCCACCTACGTGGACTCCCAGGGTGCGCGGCCGGCGCGGAAGGCAGTTCGCACCTGGATCGAGGACTACCTGCTCGCTGCCCAGACCGGCGGCATAGTCTCGGCATCCCCGTCGGACGACTGAGCAGGCGTCCGCATCGCACCGGACGTACCTCACCCGCACACCCTCATTGCTCAGGAAGGGCGGTCTCCGTTCGCTATGACCTGGATAAGGACTCTCAACGCAACGTCCCCACAAGGGCAACAAGTGGATTTCTGGCAGAACCTGGGAGGGGGATACTCCCTGGCCGAGTCCCCCGCGCGGGTGCAGGTGTCCGGTCGCACCGTGGTCAACGGCTGGTCATGTGATGGCCAGACGTATGCGGAGTATGCGCGCATCGTGCGCGAGGGGCACGCCGCTGTCAGCACCGACGCGTACGAAGAGGCGTGATCATGAAGTGGAACGAGTGCGAGAGCGGCATGACCGTGCGAGACACCCGCACCGTAGAGATGTTCAAGGTCGTCGGTCGTCGTGGAGTTACCGACGACGGCATCGTCACTGCCACCGACTGCGGCGCGTGGGTCGAGCAGATCGAGCCGGACTCTGACGGCATCAAGGAACTGTGGGTCGTGCACTGGTCGCACCTTGAACGCGTAGCCGACTGATCCGCCGGAGCATCGGGCGTACTCCTCACCGGGTGCGCCTTCCTTGCCTGTCCCTGGGATCTCGATGCCGGCAATGCTGCCGCCGATGGTCCCGACCGGCGCTCGGACTCGAGCTCGAAGTGAGGTGAGCTGCCGCTGATGAACGACTGCGCGCCTGGGTAGCGCGCGGCGTCCGGGGCGTGGCCTCGCCACATACCCCGGATTCAGGGGCCTAACGGCCCCTGACGGGTGGGTTGAGAGGAACACGGGCGGGGCTCGTCGCCTGACGAGAGCCCCGCCCGTGTTCGTAACTGCGCCCATGACCCAGCCTTGTCGCTGCGCTTCTCGCTCGCCTTCGAGCATGCGACTGACTATTCACTTCTGTCGGAATCGCTGCGCGTTGTGATTTGCGCCTTCTCTCAATCCGCCTCTCGACCCACCGAAGAAGGGCAACGACGTGCCTGTCCTGCTTGATGACCTCGACCTCTCGGCCAATGCCGTTGCTCAGAAGGCCGTCGACCCGAAGTTCTTCTCCTCGAAGCTCACCGGCAACGGCAAGAAGATCGGCCTGCTCAACGAGTCCCTGCTGCCGATCAACACTGCCACCAACACCGCCTACGCCATGGCCACCGATATCGAGGTCAAGCAGAGCTCGACGCAGCACGACATCACCACGACATCGATCCCGCTCGCACCGATCACGCGCCGCGCTCTGAACGCTGGCGGTTCCTTCACCCTGCCGAGCCCGCACGTCGACGACCGCTTTGCTGTCGACACCTCGTCCAGCCGATTCGACGACTGGGACGTAGCCTTCGACATGACCCCGCAGGCGCTCGTGTTCTACGAGGACAAGTCCGGCGGCAAGTCAACGCGCGACCTCGTCATCCAGTACCGGATGGAGCTGTACTTCTTCAAGAAGGGCCTCCCCGAGCCGGAGTGCGCAACCGCCGTCTCACGCGCGGCCGGCTACGGCAACCACAACGCCTCTGTCTTCCTCCAGTGGGACACCAGCCCGCTGGAGAACGCTCGCAACTACGTCCAGGACATGCTCACATCCGTCGGCCTGACTGCCTCCAACCTCGACGACGAGTTCGACGAGTGGATGCGCCAGTACTCGATCTACGAGCGCATCACGCGCCTGGCCCAGGTCTGGGACTCCGAGACGATTGCCGACGAGGTCTGCCGCTACATCCAGGACATGCCCGCGGGCCCCACGGAACAGCAGCTGAACATGCTTGCCGTCCAGCTGCGCTACTTGGAGAACTACAACGTCCCGCTGGAGGCGTACCGCCAGATCCACAAGCAGATCGATGCGACCTTCTCCGACCGGATTGCCACGACGCTGTCGAAGCAGAACCTCAGCCTGCTGATGAACCACACGCTCGACCACCTGGAGCAGATAAAGGCCCAGCTGGTCGTACCCGCGCAGCCGGCCACGCCTCCGGCACTGCCAGCCCACCTGTCCAAGCAGCAGCTCGACGCGCTCACCACGCACGAGCCGCTGGTGATGACGCAGGCGGGAGCCGGAACCGGCAAGTCGACCGTGATTCTCGAGCGCATCAAGTACCTCGAAGCCTGTGGGGTCCCCGCCTCGGACATCACGGTGCTGTCGTTCACCAACGCCGCGGCCGACAACATCACGGAGAAGAACCCGGACGTCGGCTCGATGACCATCGCCAAAATGATCATCGACATCTACTCGATGAACCACCCGAGGCACAAGGTCTCGGCCATCGACACGATCATCAACTCGATCGACATCTTCTACCCGAACAGCCAGTTCGCGGCGACGTTCCGCCACCGCCTGCTGGAGGTCGACCAGAACAGGACCGGTGCCTTCACGGCCCTGAACACCTTCGTCGAGAGCCACTTCGACGAGGTGATCTCGCTGCTCGACCGCATCGAGCAGACGTCGCTGGAGCTGCAGATCATCATCTGCTACCAGAAGATCGACGACATGGCCGAGCCGGCCCACGTGCAGTCGAAGTACCTCATCATCGACGAGGTCCAGGACAACAGCGTTTTTGAGTTCATCTACGTGCTGAAGTACATCACCAAGCACACCCAGTCCTTGTTCATCGTCGGCGATGCCTCGCAGACGCTGTACGAGTTCCGCTCAGCGAACCCGCGCGCGCTCAACACGCTGGAGGGCTCGGGTGTCTTCGCGACCTTCAAGCTCACGACGAACTACCGGAGCAACCAGGAGATCCTGGACTTCGCGAACGTCGTGCTCGGCGGGCTGGAGACCAACCAGTTCGCCAACATCCAGCTGCAGGCGAACTCGCTCGCAATGCCAACGGCGGACTCGTTCCAGGAGAAGGTCACCCTGGAGTACCGCGAGGTGGCCAGACTCACTGGGTTCGTCACCCAGGACCTGCAGGCGATCGTGCGCAACACGGTCATCCCCGACTACGTAGACAGGTGCCTGGACCGGGGCGAGCAGGTGGCCTTCCTGGCCTACTCGCGCCGTGAGGTGTCCTTGATCCAGGAGGTGCTCGAAAAGCGCTACCCGGGCCGCCGCGTCGCCTCTCTGGTCAGCGATCGCGTCTACGCCACGGACATCTTCTCGAAGTACATCAAGTTCTTCTGGAACGACGTCCTGCAGGCACCGCCGGCCAACGCCGCGTTCGTGGTCTCCCAGGGGATCAAGGACAACATGGACAAGCTGACGAAGAACGCTGCCAAGGCCACCGTTGAGAAGGCGATCCTGCGCACGATCTCCGAGTGGTGGATCGAGAACAGCGCGACCATCAACGGCTGGGTCACGCTCTGCCACCAGGGCACGCTCACGCACAAGGCGTTCTTCGATCGGCTGCGCGACAACCTACTCTCCTGCGAGATTCAGCGGAACCAGCAGAAGCTGAACATCAACAAGCAGAAGAACCAGGAGCGCAAGCGAAAGAACCTCGAGTCCAAGGCCGACCTGATCGTTTCGACGATCCACGGTGCCAAGGGTCTGGAATTCGACAACGCCGTCGTCCTCTACAGGGAGGACACGAAGATGACCCAAGACGCCAAGCGGATGTTCTACGTCGCCTTCACCCGTGCCATGAAGAGCCAGTACGTACTCGCCTACGGCACCGTGAAGAACCCTCCGATCCAGAGCAGTTACGAGCAGATCGTGACGGCTCTGATCGAGCGCGACAAGAGGAACGCCGCCCGCGCCCTCGGCATCGATCCAGACCTCCTGGACGACAACGACAGCGCTGCTCCCGGCAGCGCCGACGACCGCTCCGCGGTCACTGCGGCCGTCTGAACAACCGCCGCCACCACTCCATGTTGCAGGGGCGGGTGAACCGCTCGCCGAGAACACCCACCCCTGCAGTCGTCCACACTTCACACTCCTGAATGACGCTGTCTGAAGGACAGCCGATGCCGACACCCGCACCTTCACCCCGGACGCGCATGGGCTCTACGCCATCGGCAGTCTGTGCTGTGGGGCGAGTGGACACCGGGGCGGTACGCGCACGGCGCCGCCGAGTTCGCGGACACCGTGACCACGCACTACCCGGACGGAGCGATCGAGCTGTGCAACCGGGGGCACGAGGAGGCGCACCGCGTCACCCTGCGCCGTGACGAGCCCTGGCCTCCGAACTCACCCAGCCGCTGTGCGTGTGATCGGTCGCAAGACGGTGCGGGGGTTGGCCCGGCCGGCCGGGGCAGTGTCGGTGCTGCCGGAGGGATGCTCCCGCACGACAGGACGCCCCGGACGATCGGGTCGGTCGTCGAGCAGGAACCGAGACACCAACGGAAGGGGCAGACACATGACCATCGACCAGCGCAGCGCATTCGCTGCCGAGATCGCCAGTCTTGCCAAGAAGTACAAGGGCGCAGTCCGGGCCCAGGCCACCACGAAGAGCGGGTATGCCGTCCTCCTCACTGGCATGTGGGGTGAGGACGTCGGCGCCATCGCCATCACCGGCCCGGACGGCCATGAGGTCCGCCGCGCAGACGGCTGGAAGCTCGGCAAGACCGCCGAGGTCGCCGCACTCCTGTGGGATGCGCTGGAGGAGAACAGGTCCAGGGCAGCGGAGCGCGAGCGCCTCGCGGGCCTCAAGTCCGTGAGCATCACGTCGGCGGACGCCATCGGTTGGGCGGCTGGCAAGGAGACCAAGCAGACCAGCGGGTATCACCTCACACCTGAGCAGCTCGCTCAGCTGCGCGCGCTGGCCGCGCAGATGGCCGCCGAGAACGCGGCCGTCACCACGGTCGAATGAAGGTGGTGCATGGCCCAGTTCACGATCCCTGACTGCCCTGCGCTGCGCGACTCCGGCGCCGGCCGCCGGGCCGAGGGGTGTTGTGGGGCTTGCCCGCGCCTGGGACAGTATCGGGCTGGCTGGAGGGATGCTCCTGCACCCCCCTTCGCCGTGTGGTCGAGGACTCCGTCCGCCCCGTCCTGGCTCACCGCCCCGGCCCTCGGCCACTCTGGCGCCTTGCAAAACCTTGCCCGCCACCGTCCATACCACCGCCGGGACGCCGGCCACCGTCCGCGCCCTCTCCCGTGCCCACAGCGCAGTCGCCGAGCAGCGGCTGCGCATATGCATTGGCACCCTCACGGACTCCGATGTCCTGACCCCGCCCGGCTACATCCCCAAGATCGTGCTCGCCGACGAGTAGCGCCTAGCCGCGCCTGTCTCAACTCTCTCGTATGGCCAGCGTTGTCCTCACCAAGTCCGTGCTCAACGAGGACGAGGGTGTCTACCGCCCGGACAGCAGCGTGCTTCCGATCCGCTGAGTGCCGTTGCGCTGCCGCTACCCACTTACCCCTGCGAAAGCGAGAAGTCTCCATGCCCGCATCCACGATCGTTGCCTCCGGTGGGGAGTTCCGCCTCTACGGAGACTCAGTGCAGACCTTCGCCGATCTACCCGTGGCCACCTACACGATCTCCTTCTCTCAGGTGACCGGCTACAGCCTGCGCCAGACGGAGTCGCTGACATCCGCGGAAGAGACCGTCTACGGCAGCCACGCCTCCCGTGTACAGCGGATCGTCACCGGCTACTCCGCCATGGACCGCTCGCTCGGCGTCATCCTCTCCGGCGACAAGGGCATGGGCAAGAGCCTCATGCTCCGCCTGCTCGCCGAGCGTATGCGCGAGGAACACCACTTGCCCACCGTGCTCGTGCAGCACAACACGACGGGGCTGGCCGCGTTCCTCGACGAGTTGGGCGAAGTCGTCATCGTCTTCGACGAGTTCGAAAAGATCTTCTCCAATGAGGACGACGAGTCGCAGAATCAGTTCCTGAGCCTGTTCGACGGGCTGAGCACGACGAAGCGCCTCTACGTCCTGTCGGTCAACGAGCTGCATCGCGTCAACGACTACATGCTCAACCGACCCGGCCGCTTCCACTACCACATGCGCTTTGCCTACCCCGAGCCCGAGACAGTGGCCGCCTACCTGCGCGACCAGGTGCCCGGGGTGGCCGAGAAGCAGGTGGCCGAGATCGTCGACTTCTCCCGGAAGTACGACATCAACTTCGACCACCTGCGGGCGATCGCCTTCGAGCTGCGCCTGGGCGAGTCGTTCGCGGAGGTGATCGGTGACCTGAACATCAAGCGCAGCGAGCACGCCGGCTCGCGGATCGAAGCCCACATCACCTGGAAGAACGGCAACACCGACGTCTTCGATGGCCGTGTCGACCTGTTCAACGGCGACAGCCTGCAGACCATCAACGACTGGGACACCGGCACCGGGCTGCAGTTCCGCATGTGCGACGCCGTCCCGTCCGAGGACGGCTACCAGCTCCCGGATGGTGCCTTCACGCTTACCGACCTTCGTGACGAGGACGACAGGTCGCCTGACGACGAGAAGGACCTTCGTGCCGCCGCGGTGACCCTGCGCCGCGTCCCGAAGTACTCCATCGACTTCTGAGGACGCCCCCATCAGAACCGCCGAGGAGCTACTCCGGTCTCCTCGGCGGTTCCCTGTCCGGCTCACGCGTTCCTGCACAGAAAGCAGCCTTCGACCATGCCCAAGTACCACATCGTCTCCGAGCCCGACCCCGGCGCAGAGCATTGTGAGCTGCGAAGGGCCAACCTTGACCTCGGTAAGGCCCGTCTCGTCATGGCCATCGACTCCGAGGATCTGTCTTGGGAGACCAGGCGTGAGCTGATCCCCTTCGATATCGACCGGCACTGAACGCCATGCCTCCGGCTCCGACTGTGCTACTCGCATGTTTGGCTGTCGCTGCGCTCGGCATCCTGTGTCTCGCCATCGGCGTTGGCCGTAAGCGGCGTTGGCGAGACCCCACCCGGCTTTTCACCTGGTCCCAGAAGCAGCAGCTCATCCGTCAGGCCAACGGCCGGTGCGAGCACAAGCCGCCCTTTTGGTTCCGGTGTCCGACACCGGGGACCGAGGCAGATCACATACACCCCTGGAGTCGCGGCGGGCCGACTGAACTGTGGAACGGCCAGTTGCTCTGCGGCCGGCACAACCGGCGGAAGTCCAACCGCGTGCCGAGCCCCCTCTACCGCTGGCGTCTCGCACGCCGGCGCAAGAGCTACTGACCACCCCAACACGTCCGACCTGCTGAACCACCCCCATCAAAGGAGCAGATTGCCATGGGCGCAAGCATGCTCATCGCCACCATCGCCTTTCCGGCCCAATGTGCCGAGCCACCGAACTTCGACCGTGGCCGCCAGCTGCTCGAGCAGATCGAGGATCTCTCACTCTTCAACTTCGATGACCCTCGTACCGAGTTGGAAGAGCTGCTGACGGGTCTCTGTGGCGAATTCGACCTCGTCGGCGAGGACGGTGCACTACTCATCGAGTACGCCCGGCGCGCTGGTCTCGCCATCATCGACAACCTCGAAATGGCCCTCGATTCCCGAGGAACAACCTTCCTCACCGTCGCCGACTACAGGATCTACATCTCAGGCGGACTTGCCGGCGGCGACAGCCGTACGGATGCGACCAGCGCTATCTGGAACGCCTACAAACTGCCCGAAAACGTGCTGGCAGCCATGGGCTTCATCCTGGGCTACGAGTTGCCGCTCTCCCGTGCGAACGGCAGCGGGGGTCATACGCCCCTCACCGACACCGACGCAGTCGACGCGATCGCGCTCGGCCTTGGAACCTCGCCGGACTGGTCCGGTGAACACACCCTCGCATGGATCGCCGACGTCATCGGCAAGGTGCGCAACCACCCGGGAGGCCGCGATCCCCGCGAGTACCAGGCCGAGTTCACCGAGGAGCATGTCGTCGATCCGCTCGACGACAGCTTCCTCGCCATGTACGTCGACGAAGAGACCGTCGAGGTCGACGGGGATTCTCACCCCTCAGCTGGCCAGAGCGATGCCACGGTAGCTGGAGAGGTGCCGTCGTGACGCGTTTCCCGCTTCTCCGACTGCTCGCCCAAGCCTTCCTGAGCGGCATGGCTGGAGCCCTGGTCGTGACCGGCATCTGGCTCGTGATCGCGGGCGAGACACCGTCGCCGATGACGAGCCTGGTGTGCGCGCAGCTCGTGACGACCGCATGGTCGTTCATCCAGGCCGCCCGTTTCCGGCGGAAGTGGCAGGCAGTCCTCGCCTCCTACAACGAGCCTGCCCTGGGCGAAGGCATCGACATCCCACACCGGCCGCCGGCCGACAACGAGGAAGGCACCCGGTGAACGACGAGGAGTGGAACGCCCTGTACCCGATTGGTACGCCGGTGGTCGCGTACCCCGGTGTCCGCCCGGAGGACCCGCTCGCGGTCGCGGTCCGGAAGCGACAGGCGGAAGGTCGTTTCGTGGGGGAGGCCGACGCGAACTTGTGCCGCGCCCTGACGACCGTCACACGTACGCCGGCCTGGATGCTTGGCTGCGGCGCCCCCGTGGTGTCCGTCGAGGGCTACACGGGCGGCATCCACCTCACCCACATCGACGTCATCGTGGAACCCCCGCCCAAGGCAGCGGTGGCTGGTGGCTGACTTCACGTTCGAGACCGTCACCCACAGTGTGCACCGTTGGATCATCCCCGCCCCTGAGCCTTTGGGCGCCGCAGCGGAGGAGATCAGCAAAGTGTGGGCCGTGGCCGCCAATGCCTATCGGGAGACGCACGATCTCGCCAGCACAGAGCCGATACCCGGAGAGGTCCTCCGCTTCCACGTCCGCGACACCGCCATCGTCATCGAATACGCCACCGAGGAGCGAGCATGACCGAGCGGATCGCCAACAAGCCCGTACGACCGCACGGCCCCCTGCAGCCGCCAACCGATTGGTCGTTCCGGGACGCCGACATGGGGCGCTTCTTCGCCTTCTGCTGCATCGTCCTGCCCCTGAGGCGCTACCGCGAGCACCAGGCCCAGCAGGTCGAGTCGTCTGAGGTGATACCAGTATGAGCCGCCGTCCGGCCCAGGAACCAGCGATCAACACGGCGAGCGGCGATGAAGTTCACCCCGCCTTCGGCGTCGCGGTCGTGACGCGCAGGCACGGATCAGGTCGATCGCTGTTCCAGTCCGACCTGCTCCACAACGAAACCGTCGAGCTCTCCGTTCACGAGGCCACTCGCAAACGCGACCTCAACCACGACTGGGTCCATCCAGGTCGGGAGCTCGTGGAGATCGAGATGAGCCTCGCGCAGTGGGGCTCGCTCGTGTCTTCCATGGGGCTCGGCAGCGGTGTGCCGGTGACTATCCGGCGTACCGAGCACGAACCCTTCGTGCCCGAGATCCCGCACCAGCCCCGCACCGCCGAAAGCCTGCGGGAGGTCCGAGAGGTCACCGACCGGATGTACGCCGGTGTCAAGGCGGCCACGGCGGCGCTGCACGAGGCGATCCACGAGAAGAAGGGTGTGAGGGCCACCAAGGAAGCGCTCCGGGTGCTCGAGAACGCCGTCGCCCATGTGGGGAGCAACGCCCAGTTCGCCGTCGACTCGCTGGTGGAGGCCGGCGAGCAGGTTGTCGCCCAGGCCCGCGCCGACATCGAGGCCCACGTCCTGGAGGTCGCTCGTCTGACCGGTGCCAGACCATCCATCGAAGCCTCGTCATTCGATACCCCGGCATTGCCGGGGCCAGCTCTCAGTCGAGAGGAGCCCACTGATGCCTGAACTCGCCGTTCCCGACCAGCTGTTCGACGCCGACTTCGTCGCCGACGACGAGCACAGCCTGGCCGCCCGCTACGACTGGGTCGTCCAGGACGGCTATCTCGTCCATGCTCCCGTCGTCGGCTTGACCTGGGCATGCGCCGAGTGCAGCGAGTCTGGGACCCTGCCGGAGATCCCTGTCCACCTTGCCTCCTCGCATGGAACGCAGCACGCAGCGGGCCCGTTCAACACCCTTGTGCCACTCCTGGTTTCCGTCGTGCGCAAGTTCCCTGGCTCTCCGCCGCAGGACGACTGAAGCACGAGCCTCGACAAGGAGGGACACACCAGTCATGAACGCACTCACGACCATCGGGACGCCGCGCCGGCCCCGAGCTGTCATCGTCGACATCGACGGGACGGTCGCCAAGCATGAGCTGTCCGACGGCACGCTGCTGCGGGGGCATCGTGAATACACCTTGGTGGTCTGGGATCTGCCTAACTCGCCGATCATCGAAACGGTGAATGCGCTGCGAGACGCTGGCCACCAGATCATCTTCTGCTCTGGCCGGCCCGAGCGTGACGACGGGGGGTACAGCGTCCGCGCTGCGACCCGGAGCTGGCTGGGCCAGCACCTGGGGAAGTGGGCTGACGATGCCCTGCTGCTAATGCGCGGCCAGGGAGACATGCGCCCCGACCACGCCGTCAAGCACGAGCTGTTCAACGCCCACATTCGTGACGTCTACGACGTCCTCCTGGCTCTGGACGACCGTGACCGAGTGGTAGCCCTATGGCGCTCGCTCGGCATCGTCTGCCTGCAGGTCGACGAGGGGAACTTCTGAAGTCGCGACCGTGCATCCATCAGGGCCCGTGTTCCAGCCCCGCACCGTGCGGGCTGGATCACGGGCCCTTCTTTCTCTTGCCTGGCTCGTCTCTCGGACACAGAGTAGTCCACCATTCGATGCCCGTATCGACTCGGCGCGGCCCGTCGTATGCGAGTCGAAGGCAATCCATTCCCGACTGATTAGACTGAAGGTATGGCTCACGACAGCAATGCCCACGACAACGGCACTCCCGACGCCGAGCTCCCGAAGTTCTCCGTCAACGTCGTCCCGACCGACCGGCTCAGGCGCGAGGATCTCGCCACGGTGCTGAACCTCTATCGCCGCGGCCAGACCACGCCGCTGATCTTCGGAGACGACAACAAGCCCGAGGCCGCGATCATCCCCTTCGCCGCGTTCATGCGCCTCATGAAGTTCGATCACGCGGCCCACGTCCGCGCTGAGGCTGCTTTCCAGGGGGAGCTCTCCCGCCGCATCCAGGCGTCCGACCCTTCCGACGAGGCGGGGGTGACCATCGAAGAGCTCGCCGAGAGCCTGGGCCCGCTCGGTCGGCAGTGGGCGGACGAGCATCGTGCTGTACAGCAGGAGAAGCGTGATGAGTGAGCGTCAGCCTCCCATCCGTCTTCTGCCGACGACTGGTCTCAAGCAGGACCTCCAGGCGCTCCATGACGCTGCGGTGATGCGCCCTCATGGACCGGAAGACCGGCTTCTGCGGGTCGCTCTCAAGCAGTTGGTCCGGATCGAGGAGGGCGCGCCGGGCACGCACCCGCTGGGGTATTACCCCAGCTATCCCGACCTCTCTGATTGCGAGACCACGTACGTCAGCACAGATCCGAATGCGAAGCCCTCACACCGGATCGTCTGGCGGGAGCGAGTGCCCCAGAGTCCGGGCGAGCCTGTCACCCGCGAGATCATCGCCCTGGGTGAACGCGCGAACGGGCAGGCCTACTACATGGCCGGCCAGCGTTTGGGTCGCCCGGTGGGCTTCACTCTGGCCGAGCTGGCTGCGCAGCGCGAGCCGATTGCGAGTGCCTCGCGGCCCCGACGGCGCTTGATCGGCAGCTTCGATACGCCATCCATGAACGAGCCTGACCGCCAGTTCGAGTGACCTATGCCTCGTAGGGGCCGGCGTTCCCATCCTCCCGGTCATCGTGCTCGTGCTGACCTTCACCATCGCGACGGCTGAGCCTCGCGGTTTGGCTCGTTCCGTCATAGAGAGAACCCCCGTGATGCACACAGGCATCACGGGGGTTCTCTTTTTTGCTGGCTCCTCGTTGTCTACGATGCGGCCTGTAGCCCACGATCTTCGGTGACGTTCTCGAACTTGTCGGCATCCTCGATCGCCCCGTAGGTCTCCGGTGAGATGTCGTCCTCATTGCCCCCCAGTCGGCGGTTGAAGCTGCTCGATGCGGAGAACTTCAGAACCACGTAGTCGTCGATGTTGCTCTTGCCGAAGCGCACCTTGTGACCCTTATGGTCCTGTCGGTAGAAGCGGCCGAAGCTCGTAAGCACGACCGTCTCTCCGCAGCTGACCGCCCCTGTGAGCTCACCAAGCAACGACTCGTACACCTTGTTCACCACCCGGATCGGCAACTCGCTGCGAGTCGCGACCCGCGAGATGAACTCGCGCTTACTGACACGCGGATTCGTCGTCTCCATGTCTACGCCCTGTCCTATCGTCGTTCATGTCGCGGTTTCGCTTAGAAACCAGTCTATAGGAGATAGCCATGAGTCGAAAAGGTCTGACTGGCTTGTTGAGTGCACTCGCCACGTTTATCGTGGCTCATTTGACTAGAGCTCCAGATCTGGATCGATCTCCTCCCGGTCGTCCTTGGGCTCGTAGTCGACCGACTCGATGATGTTTCGCGTGTTCGGATCGCGGCGCTTGTTCACGACCTTGTCGTGGGACTCCTCGAACCGCTGCTGCGCCGCCACGCGGTGGGCCGCATCGAGCTTCGCACCGATGTTGCGCTCTCCGAACTCCATCATCGAACCCAGCGACGACTTCGCGCCTTGCTTGATCGCGTTGACGTTCGGTTTGCTCTTCGCCCGCTGCTGCTCCCATTGGCTCCGATCCTCCTCTGTGACGTAGCCGAACATCCTCGCGAAACGCGATCCGAACTTGTCCTGCTGTCCCTCGTTCTGTTCTTGGCTCATGACCCTTCCTCCTGCTCCTTGGTTGTGTTCTTGGATCGCCCTCAGGCGGGCTGGTAGTCCTCGGAATCGGCCTCAGTGTTGGGGCCGTCGTTCTGCGGGCCAGCCTCCTGCTCGGCCGACGGATCCGTAGGGTGAGACCGCGGCTTGAGCCGCTGCTCCT
The DNA here is from genome assembly GCF_042719495.1 of Streptomyces sp. NPDC058525. NCBI lineage: Bacteria > Bacillati > Actinomycetota > Actinomycetes > Kitasatosporales > Streptomycetaceae > Streptomyces > Streptomyces sp. NPDC058525. The sequence continues at coordinate 30,255 of NZ_JBHXNP010000023.1, read as the reverse complement.
CGAAGAAGCTCCCCGGGTCGTTAACCGCCGTCTGCAGCGTCTGCTGCCAGTTATCTCCGAGGCTCCGCTTCAGCTGAGCCTCAAGATCCGGGTGCTTCTCGTTCACTGCTTCCATCGCGTCGACGTAAGCGTTGGAGTAGACCCGCTGCTGCTCCTCAGGCGGCAGGCCGTCGATATCCATGCTCGCGATCATCACCTCGGACTGGTCCAGACGGTGCTGGAGCATGTCGGGCAGCCCGCTGGTGTCCAGACCCTGCTTCCGCGCCGCGAAGCCGACCAGGTAGCCGAGGACGTTGCCCCCGTAGCCCTCTTGGTCGCCGCGGCGTAGCGCGTCGAGCAGCGAGGTCCTCATCGTCTCGGCGAGCTGGACCTGGTGGGCGTCCGCGTCCATGGGTCGGCGCAGCGTGAACATCGCGTCATCGGGTAGACGTTGGCCGAGCTGGTCGTCGAACTCCCCGCTCCAAACCGTGCGGACCCGGTCCGATCCCACGATCCGTTCCTCGTGCGCAGGGGCCTTGGCGATCCGGCCGTGGGCCACGCCGTTGAACATCGTGCGCAGCTCCGGCTCGTACTCCATCCGCTCGCCTATGATAATTCGCGCGCGCTGGACGACCTCCTGGCGCTCCAGCCCGTCTTCACTTATCTGCACGTGCAGCCGCTTGCGCATGGCCAGGTAGCTATCGCGGATCAGGCCAGCGTCCGCGCCCGGCTCACGCATCTTCCAGAAAGCGTTCTCCATGAGCGCGACTTCGGTCATGGCTGCCGAGTCTGGAGTGAACATCTCCCGGTGGCCGCGCTCACGGTGCTGCATGGCGTCGAGGCGCCTGCGCCACTTCTTCGTCAGGTGGTCACGCGGATCAGTACTGCCGATGAGGCGCTCGCGCCGGGTGTTGCGCGGCATGTCCTTGAAGATCCTCTGATGGTGCGCGATGCGGCTCTCGGCAGAGGTGACCATGCCGCGGGCCCTGGTGTCGATCCGCTCCTGGATCTTGTCCTTGAGGGGCTGGAGGTAGCTGTCCATCTCCTTCTTGAAGTCCGGGGCGAGCATCCGCATCGTCATCACCATGCCGACCGCCTGGATGACCGAGTTGGCATTCACCCCTCGCGAGAGCGGCTTGAGACACGACTGCGTCATCATCTGCATGTAGACGTGGTGCATGACGCCGAGATCCTGCGTCCGTTCCTCGTCGTTGAAGCCGGGCACCAACAGCTTCGAGTCCCGCAGCGAGGCCATGTACTTCTCACCGGCCAGCCGCGTCTCGGCCCGGAGCTTGAGCAGCTGCTCGCGCTGATCCAGGCCCTCGCTTTCGTCCTCGGCCCGGTCGACGTCGATCCCGTGTACGCGCTCCCGGTCGGCCATTCGCTTTCGGGTCTTCTCACCGAAGAACCCGCGGGTACGGTCCCGGAGCCGCTCACGCCAGGCGCGTGCACCGTCTGCGTCCTCCGGTCCCGGCTCGTCGATCACCTCGGCGTCGATCGGCTCGCCCGAGCGCGAGTCCCCGTAGGCATACGCGTTGTCTCCCGGCTCATCGGCCTGATGCCTATCGTCGTCAACCGGAAGCACCTTGGTTGCACGCCGACTGCCCGCGGGTCCCGTTCCCAGTTCCTTGTGCTGTGCCATTTCAATACCCCACCCCGTAGTCGTCGTTGCTCTGCGGCTGATCGATCTCGATGCTCGGCGTGTAAACCGGACGCGACGCGCCCACGCGCACGGCATGAGCAGAGCGGCGATGCGAGCCGCGGGTGCGGGAGGCCCCCGCGTCCTGAGAGATCACGTCGTGCTTGACAACCGAGTCATCGACAGCGATCACGGCGTTGTCAAGGCTGTGCGTCTCGGCGGAGCCCAGTTGGTCGAGCTGCCGTGACATCTCCGCCCGAGCCTTCCGAGTCCCCAAGGACGCAAACTGCTCGTTCTTCTCGCCGTCGTAGACGCTCTCGCGGTTCATGGCTGCCTCGACCAGATCGGCGAACGCGCCGCCATAGGCCATCCGGTCCATCACGGTTCCCCGCAGCGACGCATCTTCTTCCAAGTTGCGGATGAGTCCGGTCTTCGGGTCCTCCAGTGCACTTGCCACGCGGGCCACATAGTCCGGGTTGACCGTGACTCCGAAGCCCTCCTTAGACTCGTAGAACTCAATGAACTGCCTCTTCCACTCCTCGGCCGTAGCCTGGACGGGTTCTCCGTCGAGGAATGCCGTGCGCCACTGGCCCGGGCCGACGTGCTCGATGCTGCGGCCTCTCCAGAGATCGCGGCCGGGGCCCTGGAGCATCGCGTACTTGTGTCGGGCCTCGGCGGCGTCGTGTTTGGCCTGCAGGATCGACTGGGTCACCGGGTAGGTGACCTCCAGGACGGCCTTGAGGCCCTCGCCGCGCAGCGCGCGCACGGCGCGCTGGCTGAACGAGCCGCCCAAGCCGGTGCCGTGGGCCTTGATCGCCGTGGCGAACATCGAGGCTTCCTGGTCGGCCTGCGTGATGCCGGGCGTGCCCTGCGCATCGCCCAGGTTCCGGGCGTAGTCGGTGAGCTTCTTCTCGCTCCCCTTGGCACCGGTCTCGACGCAAACCTCGCGCACGCTCTGCAAGTGCGCGTCGCGATCCGAGAACGTCAGTGCCGCACCGAACTCGCCGCGCTGCGCTTGGCGGTACAGCCCGCTCAGCTCCTCCGTCACGACCTGCTGGGCGAGCTTGATGTCCTCCGGCGACTGTACGCCGGTGAGCGCCTGCAGCCGGAGCCGGTTCGCCTCGCTCCGCGAACTCCGCAACTCCTCGCCCAGCCCAGCATCCTTGAAGAGTGCGACCTGGGTGTCCAGCGACACCTGCATGGCCAGCGGGTGCGAACCATCGTGCTTGACCACTCCGGTGTCCAACAGGTTGGCCGGCACGGAGAGCTTCGCCAAGGCCTCAGCTTTGGCGGCATCGCTGTGCAGCTTCACCACGGCGACGGCATCGCCGTCGAAGTCGCCGTCGAAGCAGGCGTCCATCACCGGGTTGATCGCGGCACCGGTGAGCCGGTCGTCGAGCGCCACCCGCATGTAGCGCACGCCGGCGTCACGGAGCACCGGGTCACGCCACACCAGCGCGTGATCGCCCTCGGCCAGTCCCAGCTGCTCGGCCTTGACCGAGCTGAGCGCAATCTGGTCGACATCCAGCCGGGGGTCCGAGGTCCACACCATCGTCGCCGAGTCGGTGAGCCGCGAGGCCATCAGCCCGGTTTTGAAGATGTTGTTCTTGCCTGTCAGCACCCGGTTCTGCACGTCGGTCGTGATCGCCTCGAAGGCGCGCTGAGCGCGCGAGACCGACTCGCTCATGCCGCGGCGCACCTCGGCGCGCTTCTCCGCGGGCAGACCCTGGCTGCCCAGCTGCTCGGCCATGTAGCGGTAGCGGCAGGCCTCGACGAAGACGTCCTGGTAGCTGCGGGTGTGGTCGTGCGGGACGGAGGACCCATCCTCGAACTCCTGGCCACTGCGCAGATATGAGGACATCACCGGCAGCTTCCACGAGCTCGCGCTCATCGTCTCGGTCTGCTCACCGGTCGGATACGTGAGCGGGAACGGGATCTCCATGTCGCCGCCGCGGTCGCCGATGAGGTCGCCGAAGGATTTGCGCATCGCCGTGGTGTTGAGTCCCGGGAGCTGGCCCGCCTTGCGCGGCTGCGTGCGCAGCAGCTCGGGCATCGGGATGAACCGGCGCTCGGTGCGCTCGTCGACGCCCTCGGCCTGGCCGACCACCCGCAGTGTGCCGTCAGCCTCCACGTCCAGGCCGGTCACCAGAAGGTACTCGCGCAGGGTCGATTCGGCCCCGCTGTTGTGGCCGTAGAACTCGCGCATGATCGCCGGGCAGTCCTGAGACTGCAGAGCCCAGGCCAGCTGAGAGGAGGCCTTACGGCCCTTGCCGGCACGCACCTGCTCGTCATTGTAGATCTTCGTCTTCTCGTCGACGGCCATATGGGTGACCACGAAGCGCATCTCGCCCAGGGCACTCGGCCGCAGTTCTCCGGTGGGGGAGCGCAGGTCGGAGACGCTCCCGCTCATCAGCTCGCGCGCCGAGCCCGCGTTGCGCCGGGAGATGAGGCTGAACGGGCTCATCACCACGTCCAGGCCCGGGTTGGCCCGAAACCAGTTGACCTCTTCGACAACATCCTGCTCTTGCGCGTGCTGCAGTGGCATGTCCCGGTCGACGATCAGCGAGATCACGCCCTTGTTGCCATGCAGATCCGAGATCTTGTCGCCCACGACGAGATCTCGCTCCTGGCCGCCAGCCCCGCGGATGCGGTGTTGCTCGGCGAACTCCTTCGACACCACGATCGGGTCGTCAGCTGTCCAGCCGCCGAAGGTCATCAGCGCCGTCTTCGCCGGCGCGGTGACCTCAGAGGACTGCATGATCGTCGAGGCCGTCATCTGCTGGCGGTCGAACGGGTCGTACCGCAGCGTCTCGAGCTCGGGCAGAGCCATGAGCGGCGCACGCTGTCCGGCCAGGCTCTCGTCGCCCGGCACGATCCGGCCGTCAGCGTCGACCTGGGCCTGAGTGGTCAGGTACCGCACGATGCCCTGGTTGGTCGCGCCTCCGGTCATCACCGGGTCGAAGTAGCCGCTGGGGGCAGCGACGTTGTTCCGGTCCTTGCCGGTGAGCACCGTCATGTTCCGCCCGCCGGTGAGCCGCCAGGCGTCGAAGCGGTTGTCGTCAGCCGGGTCAGTTCGGTTGCGCTGGGCCCTGTACTCGGCGTAGATCGTCGAGCCGGCCTTGATCTCGTTGGAGTAGCGCACACGGCGGGCCTCGGTCTGCAGGATCGCTGCCGTCCACTCCTCCAGGTGCGCCTTGATCTCGCCGGTGGACTCGTCCAGCTGGTACGTGGTGGCGCGCTCGATGGAGTCGATCGGGTGCTTGGTGCCGTACAGCTGTGAGTAGACCGTGTTGAGCGAGGAGGGCTCGCCGGTCTCGCTCCGCCCGGCGAGGAGGTCACCGGCGATCTGGTACTGGGTGCGCTCGTGCATGAGCTGCTCGTAGCCGCGCAGGCGCGTGCGTTCCTCGACCGAGGTCGGAGCCTCGCCCGGAGTCTGGGCCGTGATCGTGGCCTCGTAGCCGGGCACGATGAGGGCGTTCTGCCCGCTGGCGAAGGCGGTGGTGATCTCGCCGTACTCGCCGACATCGAAGACCTGGCCGATCTCACCCGAGATCGGAGTTCCCTTGCCGTCACGGCGAAGCTTCTCGCCACTCCAGCGAATGACGCCCTGCTCGTCGACCAGGATCTCGGAGACCGTCGCCGCGTTGCGCTCAATGCTCTCACGCACGGTGACCCCGATACGCCGTATGAACGCAGATTCGTGATCGGCGATCGGCACGGAACGCTCGGCGTTGAAGCGGACGAGACGGTCCTTGAACCGGGTCGTTTGGAAGGTCGAGCCCATTATCTCGTCAGGGGAGATCTCGCAACGACGAAGCGCTGAGGCGAGGTTGTCGAGGTTCGACCACTGCCCGGTGGGGCTGGTCATGTATCGCGCCACCCGCTCCGGGTTGAAGCGCTGATCGACCCACTCGCCGTCGACGTCATGGGGCTGCGCCTCCCAGGTCCCGATGAGTTCGAAGGGAACGTCCTCAGCGTGCTGTCGGACCTTCTCGACGGCGGTACCGCCGTAGACCAGGTTGCCCATGTCGGGAGCCTCGTCGGCCTGCAGTTCGCCGATCTCCTCCAGCCGTTCCTGGTACATCTCTTCGGTCGCACCCGGGCGCAGCAGTTCGCTGTGCGCGCCGGTGAGCACGTCCCAGTACGTGCGCTGGATCGCAGCGACCTCAGAATCAGCTGAGTACTCCGGCGGTTCGATCGCATCCAGCTGTCCGCCGGTTCGCTCCAGCTCCGCCTCGGCACGAGCAAAGAGATCCTCGACGTCAAGGGCTGCCTGGAGGTTCTTCCGAGCGCTCTCGACGGCGGTCTTCGCATAGATCTCGGCCGGCTCAGCGTCGACGAAGAAGTACGGCAGTGAGCGGTTCTTCGCGTCTCGGCGCAGCATCACCTTCGAGCCGGGCCGGGGGCCGGACTCACCGGGGGCCACGTAGTCGCCGACCACGAACATCGACTCGCGGTCAACGTGGTAACTGTCGGGCACATCCACCACCGTGCGGCCACGGCCGCGCTCCTGGTGCGTCGTGCCGGTCTCGCCGGCGGCGTGCCCCGGCAGATCCGTGCGCTCGACGCGATGGCCCTGGGCGAAGCGCAGTAGCTGGACAGCTTCCGCCGGCGAGGGGGAGTAAACCGCCATGCCACCGGGAACCCGGTAGTTCGTCGAGTAGCGCAGCACGGTGCCGTTGTCGTAGATCCGAGCTCCGGCGTACTCCTCCTGACGTGTGTCGGTGAGGCGGATCTCCATGCCGGTCCCGGCGATCTTTGCCTTGATCTGGCCTGGCTCGCGGTCGCGCATCACCTCGTAGGACACACCCTGGGCCTTCAGCTCTTCGAGCAGTGCTGCCGAGCGCGCCACGGCGTGCTGGGACATGAAGCGGTTGTGGTCGACGCGGTTCGTCTGCGGGTCCCGGCCGCCGTCGATGACCCACTCACGCACCTGGTCGTACTCCTGCTGGCTCATTTTGTCCATCAGCGCGGTGAGTCCAGCGGCGTCGTCGTTCGTCATCGCGCGGCCTGCCTCGAACGGCTTGCCTTCGTCGTCGGTACGCCAGAGCACCATGTTTCCGCGCCTCGGATCGGCCAGGGTTTCCACCTCGCCGCCGGCCACGCGTCCGATCGTCTCGTCCGGCAGGTACACCAGCGCGGTCCCGGCGCGCTTCACGGTCGCGCGTTCGGACCAGTCGGGGTCATAGGGGCTGATCGGCAGCCGGGCCGACTTCGGGTCGACCTGGGCTCCGACACCGGTGACGCGGGTGAACTCCCGCTGCGACTGCTGGTAGCGCTCGTTCTGCGGGGAATGGTCGCCGAACTGCGGCGCGTAGTCGGACACCTTCTCCGTGAACGCCTGGTCGATGGCGGAGAGGCAGTCGGTGACGCCCAGCCGCGGGTCGGCCAGCGCGGTGCCCCGCTGGCCGAGGATCTCGTCGACCCGGGCGCGTATCGCCTTGGCCTGGGAGATCGGAATGACCTGTTCGGCCTGCTCCCGGGCCTGCTCGACTGCCTTGTAGTAGACGTACTCGTAGAAGTACCTGCGCAGTCCGTGTGCCTTCTTCATCGTCAATCAGCCTCCTGTGGACGCTCCGGGTTGCATAGAGCCTACCTCGCCTATCGAAAGGGAGTTAATGGCTATTGGAAAGACCAGTGCCGAGGCTGTCTCTCTTAGTCGAGAGACGGCCTCGGCACTGGTCGTGATCCTTGTCTGGCTCCCAGATGTGGCGGCCGACTACTTTGAGTTCATCTCGATGGCCATGGCCCGGTCGAACCGGCCGTCGGCCAGCACCTCCCAGCTCGGCAGCGAGGCCAGGTACTGGTAGAAGGCCGAGTGGACCTTCACCGTCGCCAGTGACTTCAGGTCCTCCTCGGTGACGTCCTCCTCGGCGAACACCCGGGAGTCCTCGTCGCTCACGTGGCCGTTGATCCGGCGGACCGCATTGGCGTACGTGTCCGAGCGGATCTGGCTGATGTACGTCTGGGAGCCATCGGCGCTGCGTAGCTCGCCGTCGCCGCCGACCGAGAAGTGATCGCGATCCTTTTCCAACTCGGTTTGCGTGGACTTGTAAGCCTCGCTGATCTCGATGTCCAGGCTCTTGACCTTCGCCGAGCCGTCGGGGTTGACCAGCATCTCCTTGCTGATCGTCCCTTCGGCGTAGAGCAGGCGCTGCCGCTCGACGCTGACCGCCTGACTCTCGGCGATTGCAACCCCGACCTCGACGTTCTCGATGAACTGGTCCTCGTCGAACATGCTCATCCCCTCGTACTCGTCGGGGTCGACGACCACCGGAGCGTTGGGGTCCTGGCCCTCGTCGACCGTGGTCATCGTGGTGATGACTTCCATGACCTCGTCGGCGTAGACATCCGGGTCCAGGCGCTCAATGTCGACCTCCTGATAGTCGTAGATCTCCTTGTACTGTGCTTTTGCGTCCGGGGCCTTGGCCGCCTGGCGCATGCGCTTCTCCAGCATCTTCACGAAGTCCGGCTGATTCATCCGCACGTCGAAGTCCATGGCACTGGACAGCGTCGGGATCGTCTGCAGCGAGTACGTGTGCCCCGGGTGCCTGATCGTGTTCCCCAGCAGCTGGAACGACATCGGCAGGATCGTCTGGTTGCGGTTCCAGATCGGCGCATCGCCGGCCCGGAAGACGATCGAGTTGCGCGGCGCGAGGAATGCCATGTCGTTGTAGCTGATCAGCGGCTCCTCCTTGGTGGTCATCGTGTAGGAGACCCGGCCCTCGGTCTTGCCGCCGATGACCTTGTCGAGATCCTGGCTGATCTGCTTGCTGTCCCTGTAAGACCGGTGCGTCTTGCCGCTCATCTTCTCCAGCGTCTCGATCATCGAATCGTCCGTGGACTTCAAGAAGACGATGTTCGAGGTGTTGCCCTGGACGATCTTGTCGACGCTCTCGCCGTACACATCGCGCAGCTGCTGCAGAGTCTGCAGGATGAGCGTGAACTGCTGCTCCTGGCCCAGGCCGATGGAGAGCATCGTTTCGAAGCCGTCGATGCCCTTGCCCTCCGACTGCAGGTTGCCGAGCTCGTCGAGCATGAACCGCGTGCGGTAGAGCGGCTTCTGGTTCGACTTCGTCATGTATGCCTGGTCGGCGCTCACGTCGAACAGCTGCTTGATCAAGATCAGGATTAGCTTTGCGTACTTCATGAGGTGGGGTGGAGTCACCAGGAACAGAGCCTTTGGGGACTCCGAATAGCGCGATAGCGTATGCGTGATCGCCCGTGCCTGGTACGCGATCTTCTCCGGGTTGCCGCCGCCGGAGAAGTCGAGCCGAGTGTCCGGGTAGAGCGTATCCCCGGGCTGGAAGGAGAGGGCCTTCCCGTCCCGGGTGCCGCCCTCGCGCACCGGCTTGAGCTCACGCATCACGCCGTTCTTCACGATCTTTCTGCCCGTCACCGGCTCGACCACGTAGTGCCGGCCGTTGAGTGAGACCTGGTAGTTCTTCGTGAAGCTGAAGTAGAAGGTGCGCACCAGCATCTTCGTCTGCGGGTTGACCAGCTCCAGCTTGAGCCAGGCCTCGTCGTCAGGGAACTTGCCCTTGAAGTTGTACCGCGCCCAGCCCTCGCGGCCGACGATCTCCTCGTGCTCGAAGTCCTCGCCGAGGCTCTTGGTGAACATCGGGTCGGCGTAGGCCGACCACACGGCCTGCTGACCGACGAGGTGGTCGCGCTTGACATAGTTCGGCGCGAAGCGCACGCCGAGGCGACGCGGGAAGCTCAGGCCTGCCAGGTCGGTGTTCTGCGAAGGTTTGCCCGAGGTCAGCGTCGAGATCGTGGGGTCGGTGAAGAACGACATGGCGGTGATTGCGATGCCGTACACCGAGGCCAGCATCTTCTCCGCCCCGGCCATCGAGCGCAGCGCGTTGTGGGCGTTGCCCACCAACGTGCGCATGTTGTTGCGAGGCAGCTCCTCGCTCGCGTTGAAGTACAGGCTGAGCATGTCCTGGTCAGCCTTACCCTCCCACATGAAGGCCTGGGCCGCCGCCTTCTCTTGCTCTTCGGCCAGGGCGTCCTCGTTGCTATCGAACTCGCCGGCCTTAACCCGCTTCTCCAGCTCGGCCTCAGGGTTCTTGATCTTCTTCGAGCTCATCTGCACGAAGAGCTGGTAGCAGTTGTAGAGCGTGACCTTGCCCCAGAGGTCATCGAGCTTCTGCTCCACCAGCGCAGGGTCCATATTCAGCACAGCTGCGGCGCTGCGCAGCTCCCGCTCCTCCTCAAGATAGAAGTCGATGAGTCCGTAGGCCGCGCGCTTGAAGGCATTGTTGGCGGCATTGGGCCAGACCGGGTCCTCACCGCCGTCGAGCGGAAAGAAGATTCCTGCGATGTTCTCCACGTACAGCGCGCACCTGGTGAAGTTGCCCTCACGCGCCGCGTCGGCCGCCAGCCCCAGGGGGTTGTAGATGTCGGTCTTCATGGAATTGATCAGATTGAACTGCACCGGCTCGAACCCGCGCGTGACCAGGGGCACGTAGTTCTTCACCAACAACTCGCCCTTGGGGTCGTTGATGACCATGTTCGAAGGCTTCTTCTCCCGGGACCACATGTCGATGACCGGCTCGATGTACGTCTGGCCCTTACCGGCCCGGGTGATGGCTAGGACCATGGTGTTCACCGGCGCCGTATCGACCACGTACGCCCCGGCCGGGCGCTGGACCTCGTACGCCGGGAACGTCCAGTCTTCTGTGATCAGGTCAGCGACGGTCTTGTACTTGTCCGACCCGAAACCAATCTTGTCCCGGTTCTTGCCGTCAGGGTTGTACGGGATCAGCGTGGTGTCGTACTTCTGACGCAGCTCCTTGTCCTTGGGGAGCCCTGAGGCCTCGAACAGCGCGTCGCCGAAGTCTTCGTCGATGATCGGCAGGCTCTGCATCAGCGGATTGCCCTCGTCGTCGTCCGTGACCTCGCCGGCGTAGTAGACGAGCTTCCCCTCCTCATCGATGACGTCCTTCTTGGCGCGCTGGGCGACTTTGACGGTGCCCAGGCCCTTCTTCCTGAGCATCATGTGGCTGAGCATCGAGCTGACCTGCACGCTCGAGTGAGCACCGGCGTCGGGGAACCAGTCGTAGTTCTGCTGTATCTCTTCTGGCAGGGCGATGTGCTGGTCGTTTTGGTACTGGTTGATGTCGCTCGTGGCGTTCATCAGGTTCGCCGCGGCGACCTTCCGCGAGAACCACGTGCCGATGATGAGGGCGACCATCAGACCCGAGCCGAGCGTGATGAAGAGCTTGAACCCTGAGACGGCGGCCAGCTGCTCGCCGACCGTCGTCGCGCTCTTCTTGGGCTCAGCCGGCCTCTCGGCACTGGGCTTGTCGTCCTTCGCCGCGGTGTACCAGCTGGGGATCGGAACAGCCTCAGTACTGGGGTAGCACTTCGCCTTCACGTCCGGGTTGCCGTCCTTGGTCAGGGGCCGGTAACACTTCACGACCGAGCCGCCCGCACCCGTCGTGGTGTCCTGGACGTAGTACGCGCTCAGCATGCTGGTGCTGCTGCCGGGCACGCCCGAACCCACGGACGCGCCCACCGAGGCAACCGCCGTGGCGATGAGCGAGTAGACGACCCAGACGACGATCGTCACCAGCACGCCAGTGATCACCGCGACGACGATGCCCGGTCTGGTCGACCTCAAAGTCAGGAACTTGCTACGGTCCAGCTGCTGGTTGTCGTAGACGTCTCGGTTCGTCAGCGTCTCGCCAGGCGACCGCGCTGAGATCTTGTCCCAGCTGCTCGCCTCCCGCCGTGCCGCCTTCCGCCTGTTCGTGGCCATCGTGATCCCTTACTCTCGAGCCTCGCCCGTTCTGCTTTCCTGTTGTCCAGCGCGCCTGCCTGTGCAGACGACGACGGCGCATGGGGAACGCGCCCCATGCGCCGTCAGATCACCCCGTCGGTCATGACCGGATCGCTCAACGGGTCAAGACCACCCCGACGATGAAGCCGGCCACGCCCATCAGGAGCGAGAGCGTGACGATCATGACGACGAGGATCTTGTTCGAGCGGCTCTGCATCTCGGAGGCCCGAGCCAGTTCGTTGGCGTAGGACTCCTTGTCGGCCTGCATCTCTGTCAGGCGTGCCTCGTACCGCTTGGCCACTGAATCCTCGACCGTCGACAGCTGCTGGAGCAGGTCGGTGACCCGCGTCACCTGAGAGTTGGTCTTCTCCTTCTCCAGGTCGAGGTTGTGCTGCCACTCGGCGTCCCGAGCCTTCATCTGCGTGATGGCGTCCTTGCGGTTGCGTTCGAGCTCGTCCTCCATCCCGCGGACCCGGTCGGCGTGCTCAGTGCGCACCGACTCCAGGAGGTCCTGCTGCTTCCGGCGTAGGACGCCGACTTCGTCCGTGATCCGCAGGTGCTCGGCCAACGCCTCGGACTGGGCGATGTCGGCCTTGCGGTTGTCGTCGACGATCCGCTGAATCTCGGACTTCCACTGGTTCAGGCGCTCTTCCTCGGCCGCCAGGTAATCCGACTGCCGCTCGGCCAGCACCTCGAAGATCCGCGTCTGCCCGGTCTGCATCTTCAGCGTCGCGTCCGAACGCCGGACCCGCAGGATCTCCTGCCGGTTGTGGGCATGGGTATCTTCGATGGCCCGCTCGATCTCGGCGGCGGAGTCGATCTGCTCGCGCTCCATCCTCGAGCGGTTGCGCTCCTTGTACTGCAGCTCCGCCGAGAGCGCCGCGTGCTGGCCCGCCTTGGAGGCCTGCGACTCATAGTCCTTGGCGATCTCCGCCCGGCGAGCCCGGATCTTCTCGTCCTTCTCCGTCTGCCGCTGCTGGTGCTCGGCCTCGGCGGCGTCCTTCAACAGCTTGTACCGGGAGCCCGCGCGGTCGGTGGCCACCGCGCGGATGACCTGCTCGGTGTGCGCCGCCATGAGGTTGACGTAGAACGCACGCAGCTCGTCCTGGTGCGCGGAACGGAGCCGCATCAAGTCTGCGTTGGCCTGCCGGTTGAGCTGCGCGACCTGGTCTCCGAGCCACTCAGTCGCGCCCTCTGGTAAAGCCATCTGCACGACCGGTGCGCCGATGGCGAAGGTCGCGTTGAACTCATCGAGCCGGACATCCAGGTCCAGCTCCTCGGAGAGGAACCGGCGGGCTATGACGTCGCGCACTTGGGCCTGATCTGCCAGCAGCACAGTGTTGCCGGCCTCCGGGTAGTCGCCCCCGATGCCGTAGCCGGCGTCGGTCTCGTCGAAACCCTCGTAGCCGGCCACCTCGTCGCCGTCGTAGTCCGGCCCCAACTCGACTGGAGCGGTTCCCGCGTCGCCCTCGTCGAACATGGGTGTGTCCGCCCCCTCATCGTCATCGACGTCGCTGAAGAGCGGCTCGTCGTCCAGGCCCTCGTCGGCCCCCTCGCCACCGGGGATCTCATCGAAGATCGCATCCCCCTCGTCCTCCCCGATGGCCGCGGGGACAGTGCCAGTGGCCCCAGCCTCGGCTCCCAATCCGCTGTGTTCCGTCCACGCCTTCTCCCCCAGGGCCTCTTCGAGACTCGTGGTGCCTGCGGCGACAGAGCGTGCCTGCGCGAAGGTCGCATCGTTCACCAGATCGATGAGCAGATCGCCGCTGGGCTTCTGCCACACGACGGCCCAGGCGTAGGTAGCACCGGTGAGCAGCGAGTACTCCTCCATGCGAGCGAGCGTCTCGCCGGTGGGGATGATGCCGAAGACCTCCTCTTGGATCATCTCCGCCGTGGCCACCGTGCAGATCTGGTCGGAACTGATGAGCTCGATGATCGAGCCCTTCGCCTCGTCCCGGCCGTGCCGCTTGCTCAAGCCGCCGATCTTGTCGGCCTCAAGCGCGAGCATCACCCAGGCCGTACCGCTGGGAAAGACGAACGGAGTGTTTGACCGCAGCAGCTCGACCGCGGCCGGGATCGCCGTCTCTCTCACTACGGAGGCCAGAAGCTCGTCGGGCTTCTTCTTCCGTTCCCTCTTCTGGCGGACCGTTGCCGTTCCGAGAATGCCCATTAATGCCGATCCCTTCGCTAAGAAAACATAGTTTGCCTGGTTTATGAGTACCCTATCGCTCTCTTGTCGGAGTAGGCAACCATAGGATATGAAAGGGCTATCAACTTGCGAGTCAACTCGTTTCCGCCGTCCTTGGCGGACTCATCGCACCGCACTGACCTCGACGTAGGCATCGGAACTCAGCAGGTTCTTGTCGTCGCTGACCAGGTCGCCGACGACGTCGATGCGAATCCGTTGCTCCGAGGAGTGCTCGTTGAGGAAGGTCGCCACCGCCGTGGTGACCTCGTCGGTCAGCTTCGCCACGGCCGCACGTGCGCCACCAGCATCAGAGTCGGTGTCGCCCTTGTCCTCGATGAGGTACTGCAGGACCCTCGAATCGACGTCGACCCGCACGTTGTGCTTGACGAACACCTCCTGCACCATCTGGCGCAGCTTCTTTCGCACAATCTTCTGCTGCGTAGGCAGCGACAGGGGCTGGAAGGGCACGATCGCGTCGATGCGGCCCAGCAGCTCGGGCGGGAACCGGTTGTCGCCCGTCGTCGAGGAGATTGAGCGGCGGATGAGTTTCTCGTATTCCATCAGCTGCTTGCCCGAGCCTGTGTCATCGGCGGCGTACTGGGAGATGCTTTTGTAGATCTCCGAGCCGGCGTTCGTCGTGAGAACGATGTACGTGTTGAGGAAGCTCACCTCGCGGTTGTTGTCGTCGTTGAGCCGGCCGTCGTCGAGCACCTGCAGTAGCACGCGCGTGACCATCGCCGAGGCCTTCTCGACCTCGTCGAAAAGCAGCACAGCGTGGGAGAGGTCCCACACGCGCTTGGTGAGCTCGGAGCGGAAGGTCGCGAACGACGAGTCTTCGGCGTACTCCGTCATGTCGAACCGGATCAGGTGCCGCTGGTCGTCGCCGAACAGCAGCTTCGCTAGCTGTTTGGTGAGTTCGGTCTTGCCGACGCCCGTGGAGCCCGTGAACAACAGGCTCGCCATCGGCTTTCCCTTGTCGTTGAGGTCCGCCACCGACAGCTGCAGGCGACGTGCCACCGCGCTGGTTGCCCAGTCCTGGCTGAACACCTTCTCGTCCAGTAGCTTCTTGATCTTCGCGCCGTCGACCTTGAAGGCCACGTTGACGTTCAGGGTCTCCATGAGCACGTCCGAGAGCAGGGCCCGGTCCATCGGCCGGCGCGTCAGGCGAGTCCAGCCGACCATGGAGTCGAGCACGAGAATTGACTTGCGCGGCTGGGCGCTGGCCGGCATGTAGCGCTGGGTGTACTCGTAGATCTGCCGGAAGATGTGGTCGTCGTAGAACTCGTCAGCCACCCCGTACCGTTCGGCCATGCCCTGCAGGATCTTGATGGTCGTCGCCTGATCTGGCGGGTTGAGGTTTATGCGCTGCAGGCGCTCGACGAGCGGCTGGTTCGGCGAGATGTGCTTGTGGAACTCCTCGTAGGTCGTCGCCGCGATGATCCTGATGCCGCGGGTTCCCGAGGCGGCGAGGACCGGCTTGATCGCCTCTACGGCGGCGTCGGAGAGCTGAATGATCTGGTGGAACTCGTCGATGAAGAGGACCAATTCGTGCTTCTCGTCCTTGACGAAGTCCTCGGCCTCGTCGAAGAAGCCCTTGAGTACCGCGGCCATGTTCTCGGCGGTGCCCGCCTCGGAGACCATGCGCGCCGGATCCACTTCGAGGTAGAGGCGGTCCTTGTCCACCAGCATCGTGGCCTGGACCAGGGCTGTCTTACCCGTGCCGGCTTCGGCCAGCAGGAGCGCGTTGCACAGCTCGGGACGGCTCATCGAGGCCAACAGCTGTGTCGTCTCATGCTCGCGGCCGACGATGTCGCGCTCGGCCTTCTTCAGTGGCTCCGAGAGCTTGGACAGGAGCCGGTAGCGCTCGTTGAGCTGTGCCTCTTGAAACATGCCACCCAAGACCTCTCGACTGGACTGGAGACTTAACTGAAAAATCAGTCGAAAGTCTATCACGAGTGGCATTTGATAGGGCTTCAAATAGGCAATTAGGAAGGCTGCGGAGGGGACTTCGGGGTCTTTCGTTCCGCGCTCGGGCCGCAGGTTGCTCACCCGCCGAACTTGGGCTCGCTGCTCTCCGGCGTCTGGGGTTGCTCGAACTGCTAGTTGAAGCGCTCTCCGACCGGGGTCGCATTGGCCCCGCCGTGCAGACCTTGCCCACTACTGGGCTCATTTGGTCGACCGGGTCCGGGCCGATCGAGGGCTGAGCCTTCGGCGTATCCGCAGAGGTGATCATTCCGGGAGTGGGAGTTTGGGCTCCGGGGTCTAGGCTCGTGTTCCGTGCAGCTGAAAGGCCCCTGGAAGGGTATCCAGGGGCCTTTCGAATAAGGCTTGACTCCTCTGCCTTAGCCTACCGCCGGCTCGTCGACTTCGACTGCCTGCTCCTGCTCGGCCTTGCGGGTCGGGGCCTGGGCCTGCGACTCCTTGGCTGCGGCCCGTGCTCCGCGGGCAGTGCGCATGGACGCGAACTGGTTGTCCAGCGTCTTGTCGTCGACCTTGAACTCGGAGGGCTCGACGGACTTGGTGTTGACCACCAGGCCGGTGCCGCGCGTCGCGGGCATCACGTTGCCCTTGAAGCCGTAGATGGTGCCGACCTCGTTGCCACCCTTGTCCAGGATCGGCTCGGTGTTCGGACCTGCCGCTTTGGCTATCTCCTCCATCTGGCCGGTGGAGTACGGAGCGGCGTTGTTGTAGCGGACCTTGCCGTTCTCATCCTGAACCCGATCGGACTTCAGATGCAGGTTCGTCTGCTCCGGACCGCGCGGATCTCGAGCGTCGAGCTGGACGTCGGCGTACTGGGACTTGCCGTCCTTGGTGACGCCGTTCTTGTAGACCTTCGCGATGAGGTTGACTCCGGTCATCGCGCCCTTGCCCTTGAGAAGTGCCATGATCTCTTCCTTCGTCTGTTCCGACTGCCCGCTGGACAAGTCGGCCGCGATCAGTCACATCGTCCGGACAGGGAGTGGAGTCCGTGCCGAACCCTCTCCAGGCTAATGCTGCTATAGAGCATTCGACAAGGCTTTCAACTGGTTCATCTAGTTATGTTCCAAGCTGGCTGAGATAGAGGGCGGCTACGAGTCGAATCCCATCCCGGCATCCGCTGTGGTCACAGCCTGATCGACCTGGGCCTGGACCCGCACGACGAGGCCGGCGTCCAGCGACGAAGCCTTGGACCGCCGCATCGGCTCGGCCCGCTCGCGCGCGGCGCGCAGCTCCGCGATCTGGGAACGCAACACGAGCAAGCCGGATCCCTCGTCCGTCTGCTGAGGCGTCAGCTCCCGGGAGACCCCTGTCATCGCCGCGACATCGTCCACCGGCAGATCGGGAATTGCCTCGGCCTGGCCGGACTGGTCCAGGTAGTCCATCGCCGCCAGCAGCAGCCGCTGGCGATCCCTGGTCGTCTCGACGAAGTTCTGGCGTGCGTGCGGCCCGATCTCGACGTCGGTGACGAAGTCGTAGCCCAGGTGGTGCAGGTCCAGGGCCTTGACCTCGTCGAAGTCATACGCGGCACCGGCAACAATCTCAAAGTCCGTGCTGACCGCGTCGGTCTCCGTACTCGCCGAGTCCTCGACACTCGACCCCACGCGCAGCACCAGGCCGGAGGAAGCGAGATCGGCCCGCAGGCCGTCCAGCTTCTGGTAATAAGACTGCTTCATCGTCCGGATGCGCGCGTCCAGCACCGCCCGGCCGCGCTTGCCCTC
The DNA here is from genome assembly GCF_042719495.1 of Streptomyces sp. NPDC058525. NCBI lineage: Bacteria > Bacillati > Actinomycetota > Actinomycetes > Kitasatosporales > Streptomycetaceae > Streptomyces > Streptomyces sp. NPDC058525. Next base: position 12,964 of record NZ_JBHXNP010000023.1, on the reverse strand, counting down.
GGTCAGGAGCCTGCCGCCGGGCTGATCGTAGATTGTCCGGCCTAGGTTCTCGGCTTCCTCGGGGTCCTTCATCCGCTGCAGGGAGGCATCCGCGCGCAGCGCCATGAGCGAGAGCAGCCGCTGGCCGTAGGTCGCCACCTCCTGCTGCTGTTCGTACCACTGGCCAGCGTCCCCGAGGAAGGGCAGGAAGCGCCCGTACTTGCTCACCAACCGCCGGTGGTAGCCCTCCTCGAAGCGGTAGAAGTCGTAGAGCGGGCGCGAGTCCTCAGCGGCCACACCGGCCTTGTCGGCCTGTTCCCACTGGTGCGCGAGGTCGCGGTAGACACCGACCTTCTCTCGGTGGTGCTGTAGACGTGAGGCGTAGCTGCGCAGCCGGAAGCCGAAGGAGACCAGATTAGCTTCCGCTTTCTCGTCGTCGCCCTGCCGATCCGCGGCCAGCGCCGCCATCTGCTGATAGTCCATCCCCATGACTTCGAGCATGGGCGTGCGCACTCGCAGCTCTGACTCCGGTATCGCCCGCAGAATCTGATAGACGCCGTTGACGGCGCGCTCCATGATCTGTACGCGTCCCCGCTCGACCAGCTTCTGCCATTCCTCCGTGCTCAGGGACTCCTTCGCGCGGTGCTCGTTGGCGTAGTCCACGATTCGTTCCATGGCCTCCGGCATCGGGGACCCGGCACGTTCGAGCTGCTCCTTCACGAGCTCGGTCACCAGCTGGTTCGCCTTGCGCATGCGAGCGTCGTTCGAACCGGCGCGCCACAGCGTCCGGTCCGCAGGTAGGCAGGCGAGCAGGAACTGCGGCAGAGACTCGGCGCGGATTCGCTCGTGCGCCCACCGCTTGATGAAGGTGGTGACGTTGCGCCGCTCGTAGCCGACGGCGCTGGAGAGGTGAGCCACTGCCTGCTTCTCGTCGAGCCAGGCATCGACGCCGCGGCGAAGCCGGGACTTGTGCCGGTCCAGCAGCTTGCCGCGCTGTGTGCCGTCCTTCGTCACCTGGCCCCGGCCACCGTCGACCATGGCCAGGTGGCAGTGCACGTGCTCGGTGTCGACCTGGATGACCCCGACGTAGCGCAGGTCGTCGAAGCCGCTGGTGCCCGAGCTCATCCGCTCCAGGCCGTGCATGATCGCCATGCGCAGCTTCATCTGATCGATGTGGCCGCGGTAGTCACCACGGGCTTCGCTGTGAAAGCCCTCGTCGACGATCTTGTGCTTCCGCAGGTACTCCTCGTCGAAGGACAGCACCGTCTTCAGTACGGTGTGCCCGGCGTCGAAGTAGTGCTGGATGTCCTGGCTGGCCGCCTTGAGCTGCTCGTCGGAGAGCGAGACCGAGCCGTAGCCGAAAGCCACGCCGCCTTTGCCCTGGGCCTGGCGCATCTCATGCTTCGCCGCGCCCCGCGAGGTACCGACGCGCTCGACGGCGGACTCCCGCGCCATGTAGCGGAGGATGAAGTCGTCGGTGCGCAGTCGCTGGATCGGAGCCAGTGACTCCGTCGCCTGCTCGCGGGCCATGTACCGGGTGACGTAGTCGCCCGGCGTCGCGCCGCGCGATCCCTTGCCGCCGGGCAGCGGCACGCTGAACTCATTGACGATCACGATGTCCTGCTTCAGGCCCATCGTCGCTTTCCTTCCTGTCTCGGTATCGATGTACTACGGCCCCGGCTGCTGTCCGCCAGCAACCGGGGCCGCGCTCGTCATGCCTGATCCGTCCTCAGGAACCCAAGCTCTGCTCGCGGTCCTCGCCGAAGTCCAGATCGGCCGCACGCTGGGCCACCTGGCGCTTGAGCTCGTCCAGGCTCGGGACGGGCTTGACCTCACGTCGACGGGTCTCCTGCTCCTGCTCCTCCAGTTCCACGTCGAGATCCAGGTTCAGGTCGCGCTGCGCCTCACGGGCCGGGACTGGGGGAACGAACGGCACCTTCTGCTCTTCGGCCCTGTGCAGTGGTGCAGCCACGCGCTCCCAGTAGAGGTTCTCCGCGGTGCCCTCAGTGCTCGCACGCTCGGTCTGGTACTGCTCCCGTTCGGCGGCGATCTCCGCCTCGATCTGCTGCAGGCGAGCGCTCATGCCGTCGACAACCGACGCCGCCTCGGGCACGGGCGCTCCGACTATCTGCTTGACCTCGGTGTCCAGGCCCAGCTCGTCCTCGGTGAACAGGGAGTTGATCGCGTCCGAGCGCGCCTTCAGCCCGCGTGCATCAGCCACAGCCTCAGTCCGCGGGACGCCGTCCTTGGAGTGGTCGGCGAAGTAGCCGGCGAGGTCGTAGCCGCTGGACTCGAGATCGATCTCCAAGCCCCCGATGCCGTGGATCTGGGTGAAGACCACGGGCGCATCGTCTTCGGTCTGTGCCCCTGACGGAGCGAGCACGAGCATGTCCGCCGTGGCCGGCAGCTCCCACTCGATCCCAGTGACCTGCTCGGGCACTGCGAAGCCGCTCGTGAAGTAGCCCTTGCTGGCGAGCACGACCAGCTGCTGGTCGTCGAACTCGTAGAAAGCATCGACCTTCTCGCCCTGGCCGGGGGAGTAGGTCACCTGGGAGATGCCGAACGGCAGTGCCTTGGCCGGGGTGACCGAGCGGAGCTCGCCCGTCATGTGCAGATACGGGCGGTAGTTCTCCTCCTTGCTCCGGTGCTTGAGGTCGAGCGATTCGACCATGACGCCGAGCTCGGCGGTCACCCCCTCCAGCCGGTACGTCTCTACTCCTGGTTCACGCAGGACACGGTGGGCCCATACGTCGTGCATCGTCAGTCCTGCGGTGCGCATCACTTGCTCCTCTTGCGGTTGGTCTTGTTCTGGTTGGTGGTCCTGGTCGTGGACTTCGGTGTGACGTCGGCTCCGGTCGCCTGGCCCCGGTCGTCCCGGATCTTCGCGATCATCCGCGTTGCCCAGCGCCACATGCCGCGCATCACGACGATCTCGCCCGCGGCGAGCAGTGCGACCAGGAAGAGGAGCGGCATCAGCCACATGCCGATGGTTCCGTCTGCACTGAGCGCGCCCCGGGATGCGCCCGACTGCTGGTGCAGCCATGCGCCCAGCAGCGGGATGATGACCACGGCCGTGATGAACGCCAGCAGGTAGTCGGCGAGAAGGACGATGGCCCGGAAGAACCCCGCCCACACCACGATGGAGAACCTGCCGGCCTCTTCCTTCGGGGCCAGACGCCGCCATCCGGTGCGCAGCTTCGAGTGCTTCTGCTCCTTCACGGGCTTCGCCGTGGTCTTCTTCGCCGTCGCGGCCGTGCTCGTCGGGGCGGTCGTCTCGGTCTTCTCCAGGGTTTGGGTCGACATGTTCGTGTCCTTACGTCTCGTCGGGGTCTTCTCGGGTGCGTGCTGAAGCGCTGGGCGCTCCGTTCACCCGGTCGGCTTGCGGGAGGGCTGTTCCTCGCCGGCGGCAGCGAGGGTGTTGCGGGACTTGCTGAAGGCTCGATAGGCGTCCAGCGACGCCACCGTGCCGTCCTGAGAGGTGGAGTAGGTGAAGACCGCGAACTCGCTCTTGGCAGCGCTGTTCTGATCCGGTCCAACGCGGATTGGATCGAGCCGGGCCACCCCCGTGTAGGAGTAGTTCAGTCCCTGCGCCCGACTCACATCAATGTCCAGATCAGCAAGCGTGTACGTCGTCCCAGCGCCCTTTGTGGTTCCGGTCGCCGTCATCCACTCCGGCACGAATTCGGTGAGTACCCGGGACTCGTGGTCGAGAAAGTCGTAGCGCGCGTCGAGCAGCATCTGCTGCTCCTTGACGGTCCGGGTCGACGCCGAGCTGTCGGTGAGACTGAGCAGAAGGGACCGGCCCGTCACCCTGTCACGGTTCACCCGCTCGATGTCCATGCCCGGCAGCTGGGCCAGCAGCGCCGCGTGTTGCGTCGCCACCTTGGTCTGGGCGTCGCCGAGGTTGCCTTCGAGCTTCTGGACCAGCGCATCAGCCTGGGTGTCCGTCGCGGCCGGGCCGTCGCTGAGCAGGCTGGAGCCGAGCGTGAACACCGAGAGTGCGAGTAGCGCCCCGGTGCCGCCGAGCAGGATCTTCCCGGCGTGCTGGCGCAGCTTGTCCTTGATCTCCTCGTTCACGGTGCCTTCACCTCCTGCTTCAGGGCCTCGCCCGTGGCCGTCGTGCCGGTCTGGATGTTCACGAACGCCTTGCGGACCAGGCCGTAATCGGCGCGGGCCCAGGCCAGCACCGCCGGCTTCTCGCCCGCAGCCGTCCTGGTCTCCATCGCCAGCCAGGTCACCGTGATGGTGCTGTCGTCGTTGACCAGGTAGGGCACCTGGGCGATCCACTCAAAGCCGGAGTTGAAGCTCATCGGGATCCCGACGCCAGCCGCCACGTCCTTGTCACTGGCGAGCAGGTACCACGGCCCCAGGTCCGCTTGGTGCACCGAGGGGGTGAAGTAGGGGATGAGGTTGCGCAGCGTCGACTGAGACGTCGCCGTGTCGAGCTTGCCGCCATCTGCCGCAACTCTGGGGGTCAGGTAGCGGTAGTCGTTCTGCAGCTTCGCGACCTGACCGGCCGCAGTCAGAGCCGCGGTCAGACCGCGCTCGGCGTCGTCGGCCTTCGGCAGCGCCGCCGTCTTCGCCTCGGTGATCCTGATCTGCTCCTGCAGAGAGGAAAACTCCGGCGCAGCCGTATCGCTCACCGCGCCCTGACCGCCGGAGAACCCCGCGGAGAGTACGAAGCACAGCAGTGCGCCCACACCCATGCTCACGCCGGCCACGAGGGTGCGCTTGCGCAGGCCCTCTGCGGGCTGCGTCTGCTCAGGAGTATTCGCGCCCTCCGGCGAGGACGCGGACGCCGCGACGAAGCGCGTCTTGCGTACCGCGCCCCCACCCGACTCGCCAGTCTGTGTCGATGCCATTGGTCCCCAACTCGCCGTTCCACTCAAATATCAGTACGACTCTATCAATAAGGCGAGTCGAAAGGGAGTCGTGGCTATTTGGAATAGCGAGTCTCGCCACTCGCCGGGACGCCGGAGAGGTTCGAGACCTTGCCCTGGGTGTCGACCGTGACGAAGAGCAGCGCGCGCCGGTGCGCCGTGATACCAGCTTTGCTGGCCTTGTTCTGGGTCGCCGCGTCGGAGGTGACCTCGACATCGGCCAGGACGGCGTAGGTGTAGACGCCCGCTTTGACGTCGACGACCTCGATGTCCGTATCCGCGCCGAGGGCCGAGTTCAGGCCGACCGTGTCGATGTAGTAATAACGCCGCCCTTGGGAGTCCTCGTTGAACCTCGAGGGAGGCATGAACGACTTCAGGAACGTCTCGTTCTCGGTGAGACCGAACCGGCTCTTCAGACTCTCGCGTGCCGCCTCGTAGCTCTGTCCCGAGTCCCATGTGAAGGCCATCGAGAGTAGCGACGTGATGCGCTCACCGTCGGCGCTCAGCCGGTTCTGGCTGACGCCCAGGGCCGCCATGACGTCCGCGTTCGCCTGCTCGGCGTTCTCCTTCTGGATGCCTGCCAGTTGTCCCTCGAAGTCGTTGATCTGGGCTTCCTGTTCAGCCAGGGCCGCATGCTGGCTGCTCCAGGTCACGCCGGCCGCCGTTGTGACGACCGCGAGGACCGCTGCCGTCACCAGGACCGAGAGGTTGCGCCTAAAGGATCCCTGCCGCATGGGTGTTGCCGTCTGCTCCGTCATCGCTTCCCGTCCTTCTTCTGGGCGCCCATGTCGCTGAGTTCAGGGACTGCGGGCCCGGCTGGCATCTTGATCGCGTGGTTCTCGTACTGAGCTCCAGTGGCGGTCACCACGAGTGTCAAGTGGTCGAAGGCCCCCGTCGTCCCGTTGTGCACGTAGCGCGCGCTCGCCCAGGCGAGCACCTCGCCGCTCTTCGTGTCCCGGCACAGCCAGACGGCCCTTGCCTGGTTTGTCGCGCCCGAGCGGTCCTTCGTGCCCAGGTCGGGCATTACCGTCTCGGCCTTCCATGTGTACGTGCTCGGGGCAGCTGCGTTCTGGCCGTGGTAGCGGATGTACCAGGCGTGGCGCGGATCGATCTCGGTGGTCGCATCGAACGGCGTTAGCGACGAGGTGCTGTACGCCTCCTTGTCACTGACCAGGAAGGAGCCCTTGCCGAACAGTGGGGCCATGTCCCGGCGGTGCTTGATGATCTCCAGCGTGGCCTGGTTCGGAGCCCCATTGTTCGGGCTGGGTTGAACGCCAGCCTGGTGGTACAACGTGGCGAAGGTCTGCTCCCCGGACGCGACCTTCTTCGCGTCGGCGGCTGCCGCCTCGGCAAGTCTTGACAACTGCACGCCGGCGTCCGCCTTTACGGGCATGGACTGGGCATCGTCCAACTGTGCCTTGAGCTGGACGATCCGGGCCTTGTTGTCCGCCGTGCTCGTCTTGTAGCTCTCGCCGGTCACGCCCGTGGCGACAGCCAGGGTGAGAATCCCGGCGCCCATCACCGAGGTGACGCCGCGGCGGAACAGACGCGCGTTGTCCTCCGGAGCGCGGGCCTGGACACGTTCGCGTTGGCGCAGCGTCCAGCCCGCGAAGCGCTCTTCGAGCTCAGCTCCGGTGACCTTCTTGTGCGTCTTCGGTGCCGCGGGCTTCTCCTCGGGCATCGACCCGGTCTCTTCGGGGCCCGTGCTTTCGGACTCGTCATGGACTGTCGTCACCGAACACACTCCTCACTCCACGTTGCTCTCATACACGACTCAAGTCTATATGGAAAGCAATTCACGGCCGAGTCCTAATCTATTCAATAAGGGCGACGAAAGGTGAAGCTGGCACGCAGGGTCTGCACCGGACATGAAGAAGCCGGTGCCCAGATTGCCCGGCACCGGCTTCTCACTCCCAGATCAGATGCAGCGCATCAGGCCGTCTTGATCTTGTCGGAGGGGAGCATTGAGTCCGACATGTCCACGAACTTCCAGCCCTCGGCCGCCATCCGCGCCGCACTGTCGACGCGAACCCGACCCATGTAGGCGCAGTAGCCGGCCTCGCCGAGGATGACCTTGTCGCCCTGGACGCCGAGCACCACGAGAGTGTGGCCGGCGGGGGCCGAGCCCGGGCTGGAGCCCACCGAGTACGCCGTCGGGGTCGAGGACATCTGCTTGCCGGTCTCCCTCGCAATCGTGTACGCCGTCTCCTTGCCGTCGCCGGCCGGGTAGGTTTGGAACGTCGTGTACTTGTTCGCGAAGTAGGTCGAGAACGAAACGCAGTTCATCGCGTGGTTGCCGTTGCAGGAACCCGGGCCGCCGCCCGGACCGTACCGGTCATCCAGGAACTTCCCGCCCTCCTTGTTGAAGAGGTCAACGAGGGCCTGGGCCTCATCCTGTGTCATCCCGCCGTCCTTCGGGGAGACGGAACTGCCGCCCTTGGAGGTGCAGTTGCCCAGGATGGTGTTGATCCCGTTCGCGATGTTCTCGATGATCCCGCCGACGATGTTCTCGACGCCGCCCACGATCGAGCTGTCGACCGACCAGCCGCTCATCTTGCCGAACCACATCTCGGCCTTGTCGCCGCGCGCGGTGAGTCCGGCTGCGCCGTCAGCGGAGCGCTCCCAGTTCTCGTGGAAGTGCAGCGCTGCCGCACGCGGCGAGCCCTGCGACTTCTTGAGCATGCCCTTGAAGGCCGTGACATCGCCAGGGTTGTCACCATCGACCATGAAGGCCAACTGGGCCTTGATCGTGTACCAGTCGACGCTCTTGCTCTTCGCGTACTGGCGCAGCAACGTGTTGCGGCCGAACGTCCACTGCCCGAGGCCGATGCCGTTGTCCGTGTTCTCTGCGGCGCTGGCCTTCACTGCGGTCATGGAATACGTCCCCGTCGGGAAGTTCTGCACGCTCGTCGGGTCGATCCCGGACTCCTGTGACCAGTTGCCGAGGATGCCCGCGATGTTCTCCTTCGGCATCCCCCAGCTGCTGAGTACCGAGTAGATCTCCTTGGCGTTCTTCTCCACGTCCGCCGGGACGGTGGCCCCGGAACCGTTGCCGACGCTACCCGCGTTGACGACGCACGCCCTCCTGTTCGCGTTGATGTTGCCTTCGGTCAGCCCTGTCGAGTTGAGGACGCCGGTGAGGACCGTGCCCAGCAGGGCCACGGTGGCCGTTACCGCTGCTACGCCCGACATCGTGGAGGCGACAGGGGCCATCGTCGCCGTGACGGTGACGCCCAGGGCCGCGCCGGCCCCCTTGGCTATCAAGCTGCCGATCGCCATGAACGGCGCAGCGATTGCATGACCAACCGCCTTGGCGATGTTGACGATGAGCGTCCACAGCAGCTTCCCTGCGTTGACGGCCATCGCCATGGCGCCGAAGAACATAGACTTGAGCCAGTTCAGGAAGGCCATGGCCATGACCACGCCCATGACCGGCGGAGCCGCAGCCGCACCACCGCCGACGGCGACGCCCTTGGCCGCCTTCGAGCCCAGGCCCTCGTCGTCCTTCGACGCACCGTGCTCGTAGCCCGTGCCGCCGGCACCCAGCTCGCGCCGGTCGGCTGGCTTGGCGTCCGGGCCGCCGCCGGTGACTTTGGACACGCTCTTGATCGCGTCCTGGGCCCCTTCGATGCCGACGTTCTTCGCTGCGCCAACGGCAGCTCCCGGAAGCCCGCCGGCCTGTGCGCCGGCCACGGCACCGGAGACGGCAGCTCCCGCGTAACGCCCGGCGTGACGGCGGGTCGCGCTGCTGCCGTCTCCCTCGATCGCCTGCTGGGCCGCGCCTCCGGCTATGTTCCCGGCGACGCCGTTCATGCCCTGCTTGATCTTCGACCCGGCATTGGTGGTGCCGGCCGTCTCACCTGCGGTCTCTGCGGTAATTGCCGCGTCCGGCATCTTCGACGCGGCCTCCGGCATCTTCGGCGCAGTGTTCGCCGTGCCAGAAGGACCAGAAGAGTCAGCTCCCGGCCCCGGGAGCTGCTTAGGCGCGCCGGTCCTGCCCTCGGGAGGCCTCTCGATGTCCTCCTCAGGGCCGAGACCCTTGGTCCCGCGACCCTGCCGGGGCATCCTCTGACTCACCGACGCACTCGGCTGGTCCCTCGGCCTCCCCTTCTTGGGACTCCGACTCGGCTTGTCGGTGGCCATGTCGTCTTCCTTTCCGGCTCAATGTCAGGTAGGGGGTGTGTCACTTTCTCGCCGCACTCAATGCAGCGTGGTGAGGAAGTCCTTGTCGTTGCGAAGGGTGCTGTTGGACTGCACGTCCCGCAGGTTCACGTCCAGTCGGAGCAGGTCGAGGGAGAGGTCCGACTCGTACTGAGACTTGTTCTTGGAGTAGTTCTGATACGCCTGTGAGAGGTTGTTCATGATGTTCATGAGCGGGCGCATCGTCACGTCAGAGGACTGGTAGTCCCTGGTGAGGCTGGTGCCGTCCGAGAGAATCCACTGCATGTCTGAGATCTGCTGGCTTGTCGGATCCGAGCCCCAGTCACGCTTCTTGGTGAAGAACTGGGCGTAGCTCTGTCCGGCTGGCACCAGGGCGTCGAGGTAGCCGTCGTAGACGTTGCCTGTACGCCAGTTGAGGTCGAAGCCGGCCGGGGCGACGTGCTTGGTCTGCAGCGCCAGCGTCGAGACGCCGTCCTTGGCCTCGGCCGAGGAGACACCCGTGATCCGGTCGGTGGCGATCGAGACCGGAACGGTCGGCGGACGCAGGAACAGGCCGTCGATCTTCGTCATCTGCAGGTCGGACGTATAGGACTGGATCTGCGTCAGATTCGTGCGCATCTCGACGAGCTTCTGGTCCAGAGCATCCCTGGCCTTGGCCTCCTTCTCCTTGAGCGCGACCTCGTAATAGGCCTGCGCAGGGTCGAAGGTCAGAGCGTCGAGCGCGGCGATCTTGTGGACCCCGGACGCGCCGGGGTTGAAGAAGACCCGCCACTGGTCGTACTTGGAGAAGGTCTGGTCGCCGGCCAGCTTGCCGCTGCTCTGCGTCTGCTTCGCTCCGGAAGCGGCGAGTTCGGCGTTTGCACGGACCGTCAGGTTCAACACCTGGCGGTCGAAGGGCTGGTCGGCGTGCAAGAGGACCCCGACGTAGCCGGTCGAGCCGAAGGCGTAGAAGGAGCCCTTGATCCCGCTGGTGCTGACCGGCTCGCTGTTCAGCGAGGTGTCCGACCCGAGCAGGAACGCCTTGTAGTCCGCGGCGTTGTACGAGATCTGAGCGGTCGGGCTGAAGTGCATCATCACGAGCGCCTTGTTGCCGCTCTTGTTGGTATAGACCCCATCGACACTGCCGTCGAGATTCGTCTTCGACGTCTTGAAGTCGCTGGTGTACAGCGCCGTCTGCGACAGCGAGTCACGTCCCGCCTGGTACGCCGAGGCCCCCGATGCGCTGATCACGATCGTGCCCGTGACTGCGAAGATGCCGAAGAACACCCCAAAACGCTCGATCGCGTGGTGCGAGTCGAGCTTGAACTTCCTGCTGAAGGCCAATGCCTTGTCCTTGATCCCCACGTTCTGCTCTCCCTCGTGCCTGCGCTGTGCTGCGGGCCCGGATATGGCGAACCGGGCCGGAGGAGGCCTTGCACCTCAACCGACCCGGTTCGCTCGACGCCTCTGTCCCCGGTCGTGTGCACGGTCTGTGACGGCCTCTTACTTGGAAGGGCCGTTCAGGAACCCGCTGACCTGATCGGCGGTCGCGACGATCACCGTGCCGCCGCCGAGGTCCGTGATGGTCTGCTGGCCGCCGGAACCAATCGTCTGGATCAGCGACCACCCGCCGGTGCCCAGGGCTCCACCGACGAGAATCAGGAGCGCGATCGTGCCCCAGCCCTGCTGGTTACCCGCGGACTGCGGATTGGCCATCAGCTTCTTGATCAGGAGTACGCCGCCCCAGACCAGGCCGACAGCGCCGAGCAGCATGAGCAGGGCACCGCCCCAGAGCTGGACCTGGGACTTGGCGTTCTCCAGGAAGCTCGTCAGGTCCCAGGCTGCGCTCGGCAGGGAGGTCTGTGTGAGGACGGCTGCCTCGTAGATCTTCGTCATGGTTCGTTTCCATCCCCTTTCGAATCGTTCGGTGGCATGCCAGCTAGTCGCGAGACAACAAGTACCGTTAGCTCACTCGGATTGGCGCTGGTAGAGGGTTTGAGTAGTCGTCCGCCCGTTGCCGACCCTCCTGTTGACTCGTATATATGTACATCTGCGATGGCTAATCTACCCCATTGGGCCGACGGATTTCATGGGTCAATGAAAGACCTATCGACAAGCGGTGGGAAGGGGCTCGGAAACGAGGCGAATCGACGTCGCGATGCGCGATCGCAGGCCGCGGTGCGCTCCTGTGGAATCCGCAGTGTGGGATGTGTAATGTGCTGCCCCAGCACTGCTGCGACGCTGGCCTGCTCGTTTTCGAGGCGGGCCACCCCACACGCCCCGTCGATCGCGATCTTGACCAGGAAGTGCCAAACCGCCATGAACCCATTGCCCGGGGACCTTTTCGCCCGCCGACTTCGTCAAGAACGCGAACGCCTCGGCATCAGCCAGGCAGAACTGGCGCGCCGTATGGCCGCACTGCTTGGCACGAACGTTGACTCCACCGCCATCACGCGCATCGAGCAGCAGACCCGCGCCGTCAGGCTCGACGAGGCGGTCACCGCCGCCGAGGCTCTCGGGGTTCCCCTGATCACACTGGTCAGCGATAACTACGCCCGGGAAAACGAGGCTGAGATCCAGAGCCAGCTCGCCGAACTCGCCCTCGCCGAGCAGGAGTGGGAGAGGCTGCGCCAGAAGGTCCACCGGATCACCCAGACCATCCAGCAACTTTCCGCCGAGCGGGAGGCCTTCCGCTCGCACGCGCTGGACGTCAACCCTGAATCCGCTGGCGACTTCGAGCTCGACCCTGATACCCAGGCCGCTCTCGATGTCCGGATGCGTGATGTCCGCAACAAGCCGGCCGGAGAGGTCGAAGGCTCAGGCGCATAACGCTGTTGCGGGCAGCCGGGCTGCATTCCCGGTCGTAGGCGTTCACCGTCTCGGGTTTCCACCACCGGATACCTCTGGCTGAACTCGCGGCCACGGGCCCGGCATCGGACCACGACTGCGCTGCGCTGGCCGTCGACCTAGTCCCTGGAGGGATCGAGCTCGGTGGCCTGGAGCCCCTGGACGGCTGCCGCCGGAGGGGCGTGATGGGTCTGGGCGCGGCGCGTGATGCCGCAACGGCGCCGGGCGGACTTCCATGCCTGGGCGTCCTTCAACGCCCGGATAGCCAGCATGTCGCGGCATGTGCAGGTACACCGCCGCGGCGTGTGAGTACCTGGAGAGTCCTCCGAACGTTCCCCTTCGGGTCTCAGGAGATGCACTGTGAATGTCCGGCGAGGAGCGCACCGAGCTGGGGGAAGCGAGGCTGGCCGCAGATGCGGCGCGGCGACGGCCGGCGGTCGTTGACCCGGCCGAGGTAGGGAATGGTCGGTTCCACGCCGCTCTCGTACGGGCGATCGCGGGCTGAGGGGCGCTTCACCCGTGAAGCGGAAGCTGCGATCGCCGCCCGCGTAGATGAGGGGCAACCTCCACATCGCCGAGATTCTCGAGCGGTACAGCTAGGCTCGTAGGCATGGGATTCGACTGGGAGAACATGCTCGGTACAAGCGGCAACGGCCTCAGCGATGCCTACGACAACGCGGTCTCCGCAGTCATCTACAGCGAGGACCCGGGGGGTGATCCTCGGTCACTCCCGGTCGGAGAAGAGCACGACGACTCGGACGGCCTGCGCTGACCTCAGTAAACACACGACAACGGCGTATGTCCGCCGCATCTCATGCTGATGCTGCTCGGTATGGAGGACAAGCGAGCGCCCCCGCCGGAAGACCTTGGGCGCTCGTGCGTCAGGCGGCCTTGACCAAGTTGGCCCGGGTCGCTCTCTCCCACTCGACCAGGAGTCGTTGGTACTCCGCCGCGCGGCTGGGGGTGTCGGGCTCCTCCATGAGTCGGCGGATGGCCGCGTTGATCCGCGCAGCAGCAGGGCACAGCCTTCCGTGAGGAAGGGAGGGGGAGGGCATTGGTAAAGCGTACGGTCCCGCACCGACAACGGTCGTGGGCTTCCCGCAGTGGCGGGCTTGGTC